>NZ_JACGMO010000140.1:0-19678 GCF_015354745.1 Micromonospora sp. S-DT3-3-22 | reverse complement strand
CCGTGTTGCGCCGCCGGCACCCCGACCTGCGGCTGCTGGTCGGCGGCCGGTCCAGCGGCGCCCGGGTGGCCTGCCGGACGGCCGGCCCGGTGGGGGCGGTCGGGGTCGTCGCCCTGGCCTTTCCGCTGCACCCGCCCGGCCGCCCGGAGCGCTCCCGGGCCGACGAGCTGGTCACCGGCCTGCCGACGCTGGTGGTCAACGGCGACCGGGACCCGTTCGGGCTGCCCGTCGCCGCCGGGGCGGTGCAGGTGGTGGTGCGCCGTGGCGAACGTCACGACCTGCGCCAGGACCCGGCCGGGGTGGCCGCCGCGGTGCTCGCCTGGCTGCGTACGCACCGGTGGGCCCGCTGACCGCGTCCACCGCCCCGCGCCCCGGGGCCGGTTCGCCGCGCTGACCACCCGTTTCCGCCCCGGCGGACCCCTCGTTGCATCCGGTGGTGTCGACCTTCCGGTTCGGGCGGTCGGGACCGTCCCTCCCAGGCCCTTCCTGGTCCCAGTCCTCCGGTAGCCGACCGGTGGGCCGGGACCAGGAGCGGGGGCCGGTGGAATGTGCGGCCGTCGGTCGGGTGTTACGACTCCCGGACGAGGAATCTGGCGAGGGGGGTGACCGGTGCCGACAGAGACGCGGAGCCGGGAGCGGGACGATCGGGACGCGCGGCAGCTCAGACGGCTGTTCGACGGTCCGGACTGGCCGGCGGTGGGGACCGGCCCCCGGGTGGTGAGCACGGGCACACCCGGCAGAACCGAAGCTGCGGACCGGTCCGTCCGCGTATCCTCGGCGGGACAGCATCCGACGCGAGGGGATGTGCGGTTGACCACCGAGAAGACGGACGAACGCAGGGCCCGTTTCGAGCGGGACGCGATGCCCTTCGTCGATCAGCTCTACGCCGCCGGGCTGCGGATGACGCGTAACCCGGCCGACGCCGAGGACCTGGTCCAGGAGACGTACCTGAAGGCGTACGCCGCCTTCCACCAGTTCGAGCAGGGCACCAACCTGAAGGCCTGGCTCTACCGGATCCTGACCAACACCTACATCAACTCCTACCGCAAGCGGCAGCGCCAGCCGATCCAGGCGCCCACCGAGGAGATCACCGACTGGCAGCTCGCCGAGGCCGAGTCGCACACCTCCAGCGGGTTGCGGTCGGCCGAGACCGAGGCACTGGACCGGCTGCCGGACACCGACGTCAAGGAGGCCCTCCAGCAGTTGCCGGAGGAGTTCCGCCTGGCCGTCTACCTGACCGATGTCGAGGGCTTCTCGTACAAGGAGGTCGCCGACATCATGGGCACGCCGATCGGCACCGTGATGTCCCGGTTGCACCGCGGGCGTCGTAACCTGCGCAAGCTGCTGGAGCGGTACGCCGCGGAGCGCGGCTTCAGCGCCGGGCAGCCCGCGAAGGGTTCGACCACCGCCACTGCCGGTCGGGAGGTGTGACGTGAGCTGTGGAGAGCCGCACGAGACGGACTGCCGGGAAGTGCTCGCGGAGGTCTACCTCTACCTCGACCTGGAGTGCGCCGACGAACGCCGTTCGCTGATCCGCCACCACCTGGACGAGTGCGGGCCCTGCCTGCGCGAGTACGGCATCGAGCAGGAGGTGCGGGCGCTGGTGGCCCGGTGCTGCGGCAACGAGACCGCCCCCGACAAGCTGCGCGAGCGGCTGCGGATACGCCTCACCGAGCTGGTGGTCTTCGAGCCCAGCGAGTCCCGCGAACTCGCCGAGTGACACCCGCACGGCGGACCGCCGTGGACGGGACGAACACATGACGGTGGCCCGGGTCGACTCGACCCGGGCCACCGGTGTGTCCGGCGCGGGGCCGGGCCTGACGTCGCGGCGGTCGCCCCCCGCAACGGCTCAGGAGTTGGGGCGCTTGCCGTGGTTCGCGCCGCTCTTCTTGCGGGCCTTCTTCTTACGGGCCTTCTTCGCCATGCTGACCTCCTCGTGATGGGTCCGACCCCTGCTGCGGTCGACCCGCGACCGCGTGCACGCCGCCGGCCTCCCGGCGTCGGGTCCGACCTGATGATGCTAGTGCGGCAGGCGGACGCCGTCGTGCGCCGGGGCGGCAGCGGTACGCCGGGGCGGGCGTGGCGCTCTCCCGCCCACGCGGGGTCGGTACGTGATTGGATACCGACGCAGACACACCCGGTGGAGAGGGAGGGCCGTGATGGCCGAGGAGATCCGCGCCGAGATGGTGGCCAACGTGTGGAAGGTCGTCGCGTCGACCGGGGACGCCGTCTCCGAGGGGGACACGCTGGTGATCCTGGAGTCGATGAAGATGGAGATCCCGGTCGTCGCCGAGTCCGACGGGGTGGTCGAGCAGCTCGCGGTCAACGAGGGCGACGTGGTGCAGGACGGTGACCTGATCGCGGTGATCGGTTGATTCCCGGCGACCGGTCGACCGGGCTGCTGGTCCGGCGGGCCGTACCGGCCGAGTTCCCGGCGGTGGCCCGGTTGACCGTCGCCGCGTACGAGGCCGACGGTCAGCTCAAGGGCGAGAACGGCTACGGCGGGGTGCTGGCCGACGTGGCCGCTCGGGCGGAGCACGGCGAGATCCTGGTCGCCGTCGACGGGGCTACCGGCACGATTCTCGGCTCGGTCACGTACGTGCTGCCCGGCAGCCCGTACGCGGAGCTGTCCGGGCCGGGTGAGGCGGAGTTCCGGATGCTGGCGGTGGACCCGGCCGCCCAGGGGCGGGGCGCGGGGGTGGCGCTGGTGCGGGCCTGCCTGTCCCGGGCGGTGGAGCAGGGCTGCTCGGCGATGGTCATCTGTGTCCGCAGCGGGCTCGCCGACGCCGCCCACCGGCTGTACGCGGGGCTCGGTTTCGTGCGTACCCCGCAGCGGGACTGGTCGCCGTTGCCCGGTGTCGACCTGCTGGCCCTGCGGATGGCGCTGCCCGCCGGTCCGGACCGGCCCGCCGTCGGCTGAGTGCCGGTCAGCGGTCCGCCGGGCCGCCCTCTTCGATGCCGGCCAGCAGTTCGTCGGCGATCTCAAGGGCGATCTTCTTGCGTTCGTCGTCGGTGATGTCCGGGGTGCGGACGGCGAACCAGCTGCTGTGTACGGCGAACAGCACCAGCGTCGCCCGGAGCTGGGCCCGGGGGGAGTCGTCACCGAGGCAGATCGCGTCGGCGAGCTGGTACATCCGCTCGCGCATCTGCTGACCGGCGGCGAGGCTCTTGAGCACGGTCTGGTTCTGTTCGAAGAAGCGCATCACCTGGGACTGCCCGGTGGCGAACATCATGTCGGCGTACTGGCTGACGAGTTCCCGCCGGGTGGCCCGGCTGGCCGGTTGGTCGCGGGCCCAGTCGATCAGCTCGTCCATCCGGTGCAACCGGTCCTCGACGAAGCTGTTGACGATCTCGTCCTTGCTCTTGAAGTGGTAGTAGAGGGCGGCCTTGGTGACGCCGAGCCGCTCGGCGATCTCCCGCAGCGAGGTCTTCTCGTATCCCTGCTCGGTGAAGAGCTCCAGGGCGACGGCCTGGATGCGCTCACGCGTGCCGCCTGTGCTCTGAGTCACCTGTACCTACCACCCAACTCGCTTGACGGGGTCCCGCTGTCCAACTTACCGTGCGGCTAGTAAGGTGACTAGCCGGGCGGCAAGTAAGTGCGACACATCTCCGGGGGAGCTTACCCATGACTCAGGAAACCCAGGCGAGGGCGAAACCCAACATCCGGGTGGTGCTGTTCGGCCTCATGATCGCGATGATGCTCGCGATGCTCGACAACATGATCGTCAGCACGGCGCTGCCACGGATCGTCAGCGAGTTCGGCGGCGTCAACCACTTCACCTGGGTGGTCACCGCCTACGTGCTGGGCACCACCGTCTCCACCCCGATCTGGGGCAAGCTCGGCGACCTCTACGGCCGCAAGGCGGTCTTCCTGACCTCGGTGGTCATCTTCCTGATCGGCTCGGCGCTGTGCGGGATGTCCGGTTCGGAGATGCTGGGCGGCACCGGCAACGGGATGGTCGAGCTGATCGCGTTCCGGGCGGTGCAGGGGCTGGGCGCCGGCGGTCTGATGGTCGGCGTGATGGCGATCATCGGTGACCTGGTGCCGCCGCGCGAGCGGGGCCGCTACCAGGGCATGATCGCCGCCATCATGGCGGTCGCCATGGTCGCCGGCCCGCTGGTCGGCGGCTTCATCACCGACAACCTCTCCTGGCGCTGGGCGTTCTACGTCAACCTGCCGCTCGGTGGCCTCGCGCTGCTGATCCTGGCCACCACCATGCACCTGCCGAAGTACCGCACCGAGCACCGGATCGACTGGCTGGGCGCGGGGCTGCTCTCCGTCGGCATCACCGCGATCGTCCTGATCACCACCTGGGGCGGCAACGAGTACGACTGGGTCTCCGCGCAGATCTTCGGCCTCGCGGTGCTGGCCCTGGTCAGCCTGGTGGCGTTCGGCATCGTGGAGCGACGGGTCGTCGAGCCGATCCTGCCGCTCGGCCTCTTCGCCAACCGTAACTTCGCGCTGATCTCGATGATCGGCTTCCTGCTCGGCTTCGCCATGTTCGGCGCGATGAACTTCCTGCCGCTCTACCAGCAGACCGTGCAGGGCGCCTCGGCCACCAACAGCGGCCTGCTCCTGCTCCCGCTGATGTTCGGCATGCTGGTGGTGTCGCTGGTGGTCGGCCGGACCATCACCAGCACCGGCCGCTACCGGATGTTCCCGATCGTGGGCGGCGTGGTGATGGCCGCCGGCATGGCGCTGCTGTCCCGGCTGGAGGTCGACACCGGCAAGGTCGAGTCGTCGCTCTACATGCTGGTCCTCGGCGCCGGCATGGGCTTCCTGATGCAGACCTCGATGCTGATCGCGCAGAACAGCGTGGAGCAGAAGGACCTCGGCGCGGCCAGCGGCGCGGCCACCTTCTTCCGCTCCATCGGGGGTTCGTTCGGCATCTCGCTGTTCGGCGCGATCTTCGCCAACCGGCTCGCCGGTTCGGCGGCCGGCAGCGCGTTCGAGGGGGGCACCGGCGAGGGCCGGGGGATGGACCTGGACAAGCTCAAGGAACTGCCGGAGCAGGCGCGCGCGGTGGTCCTCGGCGGTCTCTCCGACGCCATCTCGCACGTCTTCTTCTGGGCGATGGTCATCACGATCGCGGTGCCGGTGCTCGCCTGGTTCATCAAGGAGATCCCGCTCCGCACCGCGAACGACGTCCCGCCGCCGGAGGCCACCGGCGAGGAGCAGGCCGAGGTTGCCCTCGGCAAGGCCCCGGTTTCCTGACCCGTCCCGTCCCGTCCGTCGCGGCCGGTCCGCCCCCGCCGGGGGTCGGACCGGCCGCGTGGCGTCGCCTGCTCCCACCCCCGTCGTCATGATCGACTCAACTGGGCCGACCTTGCGGTATCCCGACCACTCGGATACCGCTACATCGGCCCCGATGAGTCGATCATGGTGGGTGGGGCGGCGGGGAGGACGTCAGGGGGCGTCAGGGGTGCGGCGGACCACGGCGGTGAGGCGACGCCAGGCGCGGGCCAGCCGGCCGGTCCGGCGGGTCCGGGCCGGGGTGGCGAGCAGCCGGTGGGCCAGCGCGGTGGTGTCCGGGTCCACGGCCGGGGCGGCCAGCGCCAGGTGGGCCAGGGAGACGGCGATCGGCACCGGCCGGCCCTGCGCGACGGCCGCCACGTCGGCGAGCCGCTCGGCCACCAGCCCGGCCACGTCGGGGCGTACCGGCGGGTCCACCCAGGCGGCGGTGACCAGGGCGAACAGCGCCGCCTCGGTGATCCAGTCCTCCACGCCCCAGATCAGCTCCACCAGCACCCGGCGACGGGTCGAGGTCGCCCACGGCTCGTCGGTACGGTGGTGCAGCAGGCCGAGGCAGGCCCAGACCTGGACGCAACGGACCCACAGCGACGGGTCCTGACCGGTGAGCACCCGGCCCAGCGCGGTCGGCGGCGCGTCGGGCGGGTGCACCAGCAGGCCCAGCAGGTCGGCCAGGTCCAGGGTGGCCAGCCCGACCGCCGCGTCGTACGCGGCCGGTGGGTGCGGCCAGGCGGGGTGGGCCAGGTGGCGTACCCGCTCGGCGGCGACCGGGGACGGGATCGGCAGGGCCGGCGCGACCGTGGTGCCCTCGTAACGCCAGAGCCGGTAGCCGGTGGCCCGACGCGGCTCGCGGGGGTCCGGCTCGGCCACCCCGGTCACCTCGACGTGCAGGCCGGGCACGGCGGCGGCGACCGTACGCATCGCGCTCGGCGGTTCCGGGGTCGTCAGGCGTACCGCCGCGTCGGGGAAACCGTCGGCGGCGAGCGTGCGCCGCAGCGCGTCGACCATCGCGCCGGTCGCCGGGGTGACCTGCCCCAGCCAGGGGCGTCCCCGGCAGGACTCGGCGAGGTCGGTGTGCTCGTGGCTGTCGTCCGGGTGGTCCCGGGTGAAGTCGGCGAGGTCGACCAGGTGCGCCACGTCGCCGTCGCGCAGGAACCGCAGCCGGTGCGCGGTGTGCACCGCGCAGTCGAAGGTCGGGTCGCGGGCCAGCGCCCGGTCGGTCCAGCCGAGGGCCTCGTCGAGCCGGCCGTGGTCGGCCAGGGTGCCGGCGATGTCGGCGTAGACGGCCAGGTCGTCGGGGTCGTGCCCGACGGCCCGTTCCAGCGCGGCCAGGGCGTCGCGGGTCCGCCCGGCGCTGCGGTAGGCGTACCCGAGCCAGACCTCGCCGAGTTTGGACGGCGTCTCGCGTACCCCCCGGCTGGCCCAGGTGACCGCGAGGGTGACCTCGCCGAGCCGCCGGGCCAGCGCGGACGCCGCGCCGAGCAGCAGCGCGTGCCGGGGGTACGCGGCGACCGCGTGCCGGGCCAGGGTGAGGTACGGCAGCAGGGGCGCCCGCCCGGCGCGGGGCACCGGGTCGGGCACCGCGGCGCAGACCTGCATGAGGATGCGGGCGCAGCGGTCCGGGTCGAGCCGTTCGGCAAGCTCGGGGGCGGTGACCCAGGGCACCCCGGCCCAGTCGACGCCGGGGGCGTGGCCGGTGGCGGCGACCAGCAGGTCGAGCCCCTCGGCCGGGCGGCCGGCGGCGGCGAGCAGGTGGGCGCGGGCGACCACGGCCCCGACGTGTGCCCGCTGGCCGAGCGGGAAGAGGTCGAGGTCACCGCCCGAGGCGGCTGCGATCCGGGTGAGCGTCTCGTGCGTGTCGGGCAGGGTCGGTGCCAGCACCAGCGCGGCGGCGAGGTGGTCGGCGGCGTGGGCCAGGTCGCCCTCGTCGAGCGCGAGCCGGGCGAGGGCGAGTTCCTCCGCCGCGGTCAGCGCGGGTGGCTCCTCCGACACGTCGGCCTCTCGCTAGCAGGGGTTGCCAGGGCTGGGCAAGCGTAGGGGATACCGGCAACCGGTGCCGATCTTCTGCGCGTTAGTGCGCGGTGGATTGTCTCCGGCGACAAAATCGTGCAAGACTGAACATGAAACGCGCGGCGATCGCGCAGCGAAGGGAGTTTCCGTGACGCAGCCAGGGGCCGGGATGGCCGCCGACATCGCCGAGCAGCCGGCCGGTTATGCGCGGTTGCTCTCCACCGAGCACGCCGCGGCGATCGCCCGGGTCGCGGCGGTCGTCGCGCGACGCCGCCCCCGGCACGTGGTCTTCACCGCCCGGGGCACCTCCGACCACGCCGCCCTATACGGGGCGTACCTGACCGAGATCCGGCTCGGGCTGCCCGCCGGGCTCGCCTCGCCCAGCGCGGTCACCGTCTACGGGGCCCGCCCCGACCTCTCCGACGCGCTCGTCGTCGGGGTCAGCCAGAGCGGCGGCTCACCCGACCTCACCGAGGTGCTGCGCACCGCCCGCGAGTCCGGCGCGCTCACCCTGGCGGTCACCAACAACCCCGACTCGCCGCTGGCGCAGACCGCCGAGCTGGGCGTCGACATCGCCGCCGGGCACGAGCGGGCGGTCGCCGCCACCAAGACGTACACCGCCGAACTGCTCGCCCTGCTGCTGCTGGTGGAGGGCATCCGGGCCGGGGACGGCGCGCTGCCGGCCGACCAGCGGGCCGACCTGGAACGCCTGCCCGAGCTGGCCGAGCGCACCCTCGCCGACCCCACCCCGACCCAGCTCGCCCCGCGCTACCGGTTCGCCGGCCAGCTCGTCACCACCGGCCGGGGATACGCGTACCCGACCGCCCGGGAGGCGGCGCTGAAGCTGATGGAGACGTCCTACCTGCCGGCGCTGGCCTTCTCCGGCGCGGACCTGCTGCACGGCCCGCTCGCGATGACCGACCCGGACGTGCCGGTGCTGGCCGTGGTCGGCTCCGGCCCCGGTGGCCGGTCCATGGGCGAGGTGCTGCCCCGGCTCGGTGAACGCCGCGCCGACGTGGTGGTGGTCGGCTCGGCCGAGGTCGAGGGGGCCACCCGGATGGCCGTGCCCGAGGTCGACGAGCGGTACGCCCCGCTGCTGGACATCCTGCCGTTGCAGCGCCTCGCCCTCGCCCTGGCGCTGGCCCGGGGCGAGGACCCGGACGCCCCGCGTGGCCTGAAGAAGGTCACCGCGACGATGTGAGCCGGGCCGGCCAGCGGGACGGCGTCGGGGTGGGCGTGGCACGCTGTGTCTCGTGTCCACGCTGCGCGACCTCGCCGAGGAGCACACCCAGCTCCGCCCGGCCGACATCGACCACCTCCACCGGATCGCCGGCGACTGGCAGCTGCTGTCCGACCTGTCCTTCGCCGACCTGCTGCTGTGGGTCCCGGTGGACGCCGACGGCACGTTCCTCTGCGTCGCCCAGGTCCGCCCGACGACCGCCCCGACCGCCTACCTGGACGACCAGGTGGGCCGGATCGTGGGCGGGCCGGAGGTGGCCCACCTGGAGGTCGCCTACCGGCAGGGCCGGATCTGGCGGGAGGGCGACCCGGTCTGGTACGGCGACGTGCCGGCCCGGCACGAGGCGATCCCGGTACGGCTGCGGACCGCCGACGGGGAGGCCGGCGAGGTGATCGCGGTGGTCGGCCGGGACACCAACCTGTCCACCGCCCGCACCCCCAGCCAGCTGGAACTGAACTACCTCACCACCGCCGACGACCTGGCCCAGATGATCGCCGACGGCACCTTCCCGCCGCCCCGGCACCCGGGGGAGACCACCTCCGCGCCCCGGGTCGGCGACGGGCTGGTCCGGCTCGACGCGGGCGGCAAGGTCACCTACGCCAGCCCGAACGCGCAGTCGGCGTACCGCCGGTTGGGGTACGCCTCCCACCTGGTGGGCGAGGACCTGGCGAAGCTGCACCGCCGGCTGGCCAGCGACCCGCTCGACGGCACCGAGGCGGCCAACGGCATCCTCGCCGCGCTGCGCGGTGAGGGCCCGCCGCGCCGGGAGATCGACGCCCGGGGGGCGACGATGCTCACCCGGGCGCTGCCGCTGATGCCCGCCGGGGTGCCGATCGGCGCGCTGGTCCTGGTCCGCGACATCACCGAGGTACGCCGCCGCGACCGGGCGCTGATCACCAAGGACGCCACCATCCGGGAGATCCACCACCGGGTGAAGAACAACCTGCAGACCGTCGCCGCGCTGTTGCGCCTGCAGGCCCGCCGGGTCGCGATGCCGGAGGCCCGGGTCGCCCTGGAGGAGTCGGTACGCCGGGTCGCCTCCATCGCCCTGGTGCACGAGACGCTCTCCATGTCCAGCGACGAGGCGGTCGAGTTCGACGGGATCGTCGACCGGGTGGCGAGCGCGGCGACCGAGGTGGCCGCGACCGAGGTGAGCGTCGGGATGCGGCGTACCGGCAGTTTCGGGGTGCTGCCCGCCGAGATCGCCACCTCGCTGGTGATGGTGCTCAACGAGTTGCTGCTCAACGCCGTCGAGCACGGCTTCCCGCCGGCCGAGGAGGGGGCCGAGGCGGTGGAGCCGGCGACCCGGCCCGAGGTGGTCGTCTCGGCGCACCGGCAGCGCAAGCAGTTGCACGTCTCGGTGACCGACAACGGGCGCGGGCTGCCGGCCGAGTTCGACGCCGACCGGGGTGGGCGGCTCGGCCTGCAGATCGTCCGGGCGCTGGTGACCGGGGAGTTGCGGGGCAGCATCGAGCTGCGTCCCGGCCCGACCGGCGGCACCGAGGCGGTGCTGGTGCTGCCGTTGGCGAAGGGCTGAGCCGGTTGACGACGCACCGGTTTCCGGCCGGTGACGCTCCGGTGAATGTGAGTAGCGTGACGTGGGATCTGCGGCCCGGTGAGGCTTTCGTTCGATTCATGGGCATTGACACCTTGCGGCCGACTGAATAGTTTTCTATCTCCACCTTCAAGCAGACACGGCCAGTTCACCGTGCCCGGCTTCCTGGACGCGTCCGGCGACCCATCCCGCTCGCACTGCCGGGAAGGCCGTGCGGCCCGGCGAGCGGGGGAGACGAAAGCGATGACCTCACCGCCTGCGGTCGATCCGGCCGCGGTGCTGTCGCCGACCGCCGAGTTCCGGGTGCCGCGGCAGGTGTCGAAGTGGACCCCGCGCAGGACCGACGACGCGCCGCACCGGCCCGCGTACGCCCCGGTGCCGTTGCCGCCGACGGACGCCGAGATGGTCTCCTACCGCAAGCGGCGACTGGCCGCCCTGATGGTGCCGTCGCTGGTCAGCTTCGGCTGCCTGATCACCAGCCAGCTGCTCTTCGTCCGGCTCGCCCCGTGGCTGTGGCTGCTCGCCCCGCTGCTGTTCTTCACCGTCGCGTACTACCTCATCTCGCTGGCCGTCAACCTGTTCACCCCGGGCTTCGACCTGGCCCGGCACCAGGAGCTGGTGCGCACCTGGCGGCCGGCCCGGTACCCGAGCGTCGACGTCTTCCTGCCGGTCTGCGGCGAGCCCGCGCACGTGCTGCGCAACACCTGGGAGCACGTGCGGGCGATGGGCCGCCACTACCGGGGCGAGGTCACCGTCTACGTGCTCGACGACTCGCCCAACGAGGCGATGGAACGGATGGCGCTCGCCTTCGGCTTCGTCTACCAGCGGCGACCCAACCGGGGCTGGTTCAAGAAGGCCGGCAACATGCGGTACGCCTTCGAACGCACCATGAGCGACTTCATCCTGGTCCTCGACGCCGACTTCGTCCCCCGTGAGGACATGCTCGACCAGATGCTGCCCTGGTTCGACGCCGAGCCGAAGGCGGGCATCGTGCAGTCGCCGCAGTACTTCCGGGTGCACCTGGGGCAGACCTGGGTGGAGCGGGGGGCCGGGGCGGTGCAGGAGCTGTTCTACCGGTCGGTGCAGGTCTCCCGGCAGGCCCACGACTCGGCGATCTGCGTGGGCAGTTGCGCCATCTACCGGCGCGACGCGCTGTTCTCCATCGGCGGGTCCACCCTCATCGAGCACTCCGAGGACGTGCACACCGGCTTCGACCTGCGGATGAAGGGGTGGAACCTGCGCTACATCCCGGTCGTGCTGGCCGCCGGGCTCTGCCCGTCGGACGTGGACTCGTTCTTCACCCAGCAGTACCGCTGGTGCGCCGGCTCGATGAGCCTGCTCGGGTCGAGGAAGTTCTGGTCGACGAAGCTGCGGCTGCGGGCCCGGCTCAGCTACATCTCCGGCTTCTGCTACTACCTGCACACCGGGCTGTTCACCTTCGTCGCGCCGGTCATCCCGGTGCTGATGCTGACCGTGTTCGCGCACCAGATCGCGATCGCCAACTACCTGCTGATCCTGCCCAGCGTGGTCTACAACCTGATCATCTTCCCGTTCTGGCACCGCAACCGCTACGGCCTGGAGAGCTGGACGGTCAAGATGATCTACGGGTGGGCGCACGCCTTCGCCATCATCGACATCATCCGGGGCCGGCGGATGGGCTGGCAGCCCACCGGCGGCACCGCCAAGAAGAGCAAGACCCGGCGGCTGTGGACCGGCATGAAGGTCTGGACCGCCGGCAGCGGCCTGGTCTGGGCCGGCGTCGCCGGGTGGCGGATGCTCGTCGAACCCGAACCCTGGATCTTCGTACCGGCCCTGCTCAGTGCGGTCTTCTACCTGGCCATCGTCGGGCAGGCGCTGCTGGTCGACCCGGAACGCGACGTCGAGGTCGTCCGGTGAGGACGAAGTACCTGGTCACCTTCCTGCTGGTGCTCGCGCTGGCGTTCACCGAGTTCGCCGTGCTGCGCCGGGTGGACATCCGGGTCGCCGGGTCCGCCGGCGGGCCCGGCGGGGTCGCCGCCACCGAGGAACAGATCCCGGCGTACGACGTCACCGCGCTGAAGTCACCCAAGGGCAAGTACCTCGGCGTCACCGTGGCCGGCGGTGCCGAGATGGGCCGGGTCCGCGCGTTCGCCGGGGAGACCGGCAAGACGCCCAACCTGGTGGCGGTCTTCGAGAGCTTCGACGACAAGTTCGCCGCCAGCGAGGTCCGCGAACTGCACAACTACGGTGCGCTGGCGGTGATCCGCTGGGAACCGTACGACGTGCCGCTGCGGGACATCGCCGCCGGCAAACACGACGCGTACGTCAAGGAGTTCGCCGCCGCCGTCCGCACCCTGAACCTGCCGATCGCGCTCACCTTCGCCCACGAGATGAACGGGCACTGGTACTCCTGGGGGACGAAGCAGACCACCGCCGCCGAGTACGTCGCCGCCTGGCGGCACCTGCACGACATCTTCACCCAGCAGGGCGCCACCAACGTGATCTGGACCTGGACCCCGAACGTCGTCAACTACCTGCGCAAGGTCAGCATCAGGGCGCTCTACCCCGGGGACGCCTACGTCGACTGGGTCGGCATGGACGGCTACTACACCAACCGGGGTCCGAAGACGTTCCAGGACCTCTTCGTTCCCACCATCACCCAGATCCGCACCTTCACCCGGCGTCCGCTGCTGATCGTGGAGACCGGGGCCGAACCGAGCAGCCGCCGACCCGGCCAGATCACCGACCTGCTCACCAACGTCGCCCGGCGTAGGGACTTCCTCGGGGTGGCGTACTTCAACATCAACGGCTCCGGGAAGTGGAACATCGACCGGGACGACGCCGCCCTGCGCGCGTTCCGCCGGTCCGCCGCCAAGGACACCTTCGGCTTCGACATCCGGACCGTGAAGTGACCGCGCCGACGGTGCAGTGGACCGGGCAGGCCGACCCGGCGGAGGTCACCGGCCACGCCACACCGGTGCGGCAGGCGGGCCGGGGCGGCGGCTGGTGGGCGCTGCTGCCGACCGTCGTCGCGCTCGGCCTCGGTTGGTGGCGGCTGGACGCCCGGGACCTGTGGAACGACGAACTGGTCACCTGGCACGTCACGACGCTCTCCGTCGAGCAGTTCCGGATGCTGGTCGGCAACATCGACCTCGTGCACGCCGGCTACTACCTGGTCATGTCGGCGCTGACCACGGTGACCGGGGACTCGACGACCGCCCTGCGGCTGCCGTCGGTGCTCGCGGTCGGGCTCACCGCCGGGCTGGTCACCCTGATCGGGCGGCGACTCTTCGACACCCCGGTCGGGGTGCTGGCCGGCCTGGTCTTCGCCCTGCTGCCCACCGTCTCCCGGTACGCCCAGGAGGCCCGTTCGTACGCCCTGGTCACCCTGGCGGCGGTGGCGGCCAGCTGGCTCTTCCTCCGCGCGGTCGACAGGCCGACCCGGGGCCGCTGGTGGGCGTACGGCGTGCTGCTGGTGCTGGTCGGCTGGCTGCACTTCGTCGCGCTGCTGGTGGTCGTCGCGCACCTGTTCCACCTGTGGCGGTCGGTACGCGGCGAGGAACCCCGGTGGCGGTGGGCGGCGTCCACCGGCATCGCCGGGCTGTTCGTCCTGCCGGTGCTGATCCTCGGCAGCCGGCAGTCCGGGCAGATCTCCTGGGTGGAGAACGACGGCGACGCCGTGCTCCGCTTCCTGGCGAACCTGACCGGCACGACGGCCACACTGGCGCTGGTCGCGGCGCTCGCCCTGCTCGCGGTGGCGGTCGCCGGCCGGCAGTGGCGCGCCATGGTGCTCATGCTGCTGATCTGGGCCGTGCTGCCCCCGGCCGCCGGCTACCTCACCGCCGGCATGCTGCACCTCTTCCTGGCCCGGTACTTCCTGTTCACCGTCCCGGCGTGGGCGCTGCTCGCCGCGTTCGCGGTCTGCCGTACCGCGCGGTTGGCGACCCGGGGGCGGCTGCCGGCGGCCTGGCTGGCCGGTGCGCTGGTGCTGTTGCCGGTACTGGTCTGGCAGACCCTGCCGGCCCAGGAACGGGTCCGCTCCAACGAGGCCGACGGGCAGCCGCGCTACCTCGACGCGGTGCGCTACCTGGGGACGCAGGTCAAGCCGGGTGACGGGGTCGCGTACAACGACGGGTTCGGTGGGTCCAGCGACGTGGCCCGCAAGGCCACCGACTACGGCCTGCGCGACCGGACGCACCCCCGGGACGTCTTCGTGGCCGTACCGGCCCGGCAGACCGGCTGGCTGACCGCCCGCGAGTGCAAGGAACCGCTGCCCTGCCTCGGCGACACCCGGCGGATCTGGCTGGTGGAGACCGGCCACCTCGACGATCCGCTGGCCGGGCTGCCGCCGGCCCGGGAGGCGCTGCTGCGGCAGCGCTTCCTGATCCGGCACGTCGAACGGTTCGACCGGGTCCGGGTTGTCCTGCTGGAACGCAAACCGGCCTGACCGGGGTGGGCGCGGTCAGCGTTGCCGCGTGAGCAGCGCCACCGTCACCCCCGGCCGGGGTCGGACCTGCTCGACGGTGAACCCGGCCCGCAGCGCGTCGCCCCGGTCGCCCGGCACCGCGGCGAGCGGATCGTCGTGCCGCCCGGCGACCACCAGCCAGACCCGGTCCACACCGGCCAGGCACCCGGCGGGCCGGTCGCACTCGCGGACCCACAGGTCGGCCCGGTCCCGCCGCCCCTGGGCGACCAGCACGTCCCGGGGCCGGGGCCCGTCGGCAGCCCGGTCACCGGCGATGCGGGGCAGGTGGTAGTCGATGCCGAGGTCGAGGAAGAGCCACCCGTCGCGGGGCGCGTAGACCACCGCGTCGCCGGGCCGCTGGCCGGCGGCGATCACCGCCGCCGCCCCCCGGTAGTCGACGGTCGCGCTGCGCGGCCAGCCGTGGCTGTGCCGTACCGCCGCCTGGTCGGGCAGCCCGAGCAGCGCGGTGAGCGCCACCACCGCCAGCCCCGCCCCCACCGGACGGGCCAGGGCGCGCGCCGGTCGGGTCCGCGCCGGTCGGGCCGGCAGCCTGGGTCCGGCCGGCGGTACAGGGCCGGTTGGTGGTACGGGGCCGGCCAGGGCGGCACCGGCGAGCAGGCAGGCGAAGGGCACGGTGAAGAACAGGTACCGCGGCACCCAGAGGGGCACGGCCAGCGCGGCGACGAAGACCAGCAGCACCGGCAGCAGTACGCAGAGGCCCGGCAGCAGGCCCCGCCACCCCGAGCGGGTCGCCCCGAGCGCGGCGAGCCCGACGAGCACGCCACCCACCACGCCGCTGTGCGCCAGCGCACCCGGCAGGGCCGCCAGATCCGCCAGCCGGGCAGCGGCGACCCAGTCGAGCTGGTGGGACCGCTGCCGCTGTGCCGTGGCCAGCAACGGCACCAGCACCACCACGGCGGCCGACACGGCCAGCACCCAACCCGGCAGCCGCCGTCCCCACCACCTCCCGTCGCCCGGTCCGTCGGTACCCGGTCGGCGGTCGGCGGCTGCCGGGCGGGTCGGGCCGGTGGTGGGCGGGCCCCAGGCGGCGAACGTCAGCACCGCCACGGCGTGCGCGGCGAGCAGGCCCAGGGCGAGCAGGTGGGCCAGGCCGAGCCCGGCGACGGCCGCCGCGTAGCCGGCCCAGCGCAGCCGGCCGGGACGGTCCAGGGCGCGGACCAGCAGCACGGTGGCCAGCACGGCGAGCAGGGTCGCCAGCGCGTAGGGCCGGGCCTCCTGCGCGTACCGGGAGGTGCCCGGCAGGACCGCGAAGAGCAGGCCGGCGAGCAGGCCGGCAGGCGCCCTGAACAACCGCCGCCCGAGTACGCCCGTGAGGCCCGCCGCCCCCGCCATCGCCAGCACCGAGGGCAGCCGCAACGCCGCCACGGAGTCGCCGAACACCCCGGTCCAGCCGTGCACCACCAGGTAGTACGCCCCCGTCGCCGCGTCGACGGTCCGGGTGAGCCGGAGCAGGTCCCCGACCGGGCGGGTGGCCGCGCTCCAGGTGGCCAACTCGTCCCGCCAGGGTTGGGCGCTGCTGATCCCCGAGCAGCCCGCGACCAGGGTGAGAAGCAGCGGAACGGCCCACACCGCCACCCCCGCCGGTCCAGCGTGCGGGCCCGTCGGTTGGGGTTCAGGGAAAGGCGGGTGCGCATCCGACTGCCCACCCGAAAGCCCTTTTTGGGACATTGCGCCCATGGGTCGAGGGTCCCACACCCGACCCCGGCGGCACCGCCGGAGCCGGAGGTGACCAGGCTGCCTGGGCGGACACGAGGTGGGGTGCGCATCCTTTCGAGCTGATGTCGGAGACGATTCACCCGGTCGGTCGCAGCCGGTCCGCCCGCTCCGCGACCCCGGCGACCGGTCGTCCGGGTCCTCCTGCCGGGGTCGCCTTCGCGGCGACGCCCGTCCGCTCCCCGGACGCGTCCCGGGTCCCGTCCCGACCGACGGGTTGCCGTCCGAGCGGCCGCTCGCCCTCGATCGACTTATGTGGGCCGATGTTGCGGTGTCTTTCCGGCCGGATACCCCTTTTCGCGCCCATTGGCGGCCGCCCCGCCCCCCGACCGCCCCCGTTGACCGTCCGGCCGGCCGTCGAGCCGCACCGCCCGCCGGGGGCGGTGACGGTGGGGATGCGGCCCGTGATGTGGGATGCGGCACGCGGTCATTGGCCGGTTTCCGCAGGGTGTGGGAGCATGGCTGCATGACCGCCGCTGTCGTCCGCCGCTTCGTGGCACGTCGCCACGTCGATTACGGCCGCGTGCGCAGCGCGATCTGTCCGGCCCACTGACGACGCCCGACCCATCCGTCTCGGGCGCGTACTCTGCGCCGGCCGTTCCGACACCGTTGTCCTCGGCCCTTCCAGGGCCGGCCGCCGCCGCGTCCGCGCTCCCCCCGAGGCACCGCAGAGACAACGGAGGACGCCGCGATGGCGGTCAGCAGCACCCCGGCCCGTCCCGGGACCCCGACGGCCACCGCCGTTCCCGCCACCCGTGCCCCCCGCCGTCCCCGTGGCGAGGGTCAGTGGGCGCTCGGCCACCGCGAGCCGCTCAACCCCAACGAGCGGATCAAGAAGGACGACGACCCGCTGAACGTCCGGGCCCGGATCGAGAACATCTACGCCCACGGCGGGTTCGCCTCGATCGACCCGCAGGACCTGCGGGGCCGGTTCCGCTGGTGGGGCCTCTACACCCAGCGTAAGGCCGGCATCGACGGCGGGCGCACCGCCGTGCTGGAGCCGCACGAGCTGGAGGACGAGTTCTTCATGCTCCGGGTCCGCGTCGACGGCGGTCAGCTCTCCCTGGCCCAGCTCCGGGTGATCGCCGACATCTCCCGGGAGTTCGCCCGGGACACCGCCGACATCACCGACCGGCAGAACATCCAGTACCACTGGATCCGGGTCGAGGACATGCCGGAGATCTGGCGTCGGCTGGAGTCGGTGGGCCTGCAGACCACCGAGGCGTGCGGCGACTGCCCTCGGATCGTGCTGGGCAGCCCGGTCGCCGGGGTGGCCGAGGACGAGGTGCTCGACCCGACCCCCGCGCTCGACGAGATCGTCCGCCGGTACGTCGGCGACAAGGCGTACTCGAACCTGCCCCGCAAGTTCAAGACCACCATCTCGTGGCTGGTCGACACCCCGTACGAGGCGAACGACATCGCCTTCCTCGGGGTCGACCACCCGGAGCACGGCCCCGGCTTCGACGTCTGGGTCGGCGGCGGCCTGTCCACCAACCCGATGCTGGCCAAGCGGCTCGGCGTCTGGGTGCCGCTGGCCGAGGTGCCGGACGTCTGGGCGGGCGTGGTCGGCATCTTCCGCGACTACGGCTACCGCCGGCTGCGTAACCGGGCCCGGTTGAAGTTCCTGGTGGCCGACTGGGGCGTGGAGAAGTTCCGCGAGGTGCTGGAGAAGGAGTACCTGGGGCGTACCCTGCTCGACGGCCCGGCCCCGCAGCTGCCCGACAAGCCGGTCGACCACATCGGCGTGCACCGGCAGCGTGACGGGCGCAACTACGTCGGGGCCGCCCCGGTGGTCGGGCGGGTCTCCGGCGGGCAGCTGGCCAAGCTCGCCGACGTGGTCGAGGCGCACGGCAGCGACCGGGTGCGGCTCACGCCGTACCAGAAGCTGCTGGTGCTGGACGTGCCGCCGGCGCGGACGGAGTCCCTGGTCGACGAGCTGCGCGGGATCGGCCTGGAGGCCCGGCCGTCGGCCTGGCGGCGCGGCACCATGGCCTGCACCGGCATCGAGTTCTGCAAGCTGGCCATCGTCGAGACCAAGGCGCGCGGCGAGGAACTGGTGGCCCGGCTGGAGGAGCGGCTGCGCGACTTCGACGCGGACATCTCCATCCACATCAACGGCTGCCCGAACGCCTGCGCCCGCACCCAGGTCGCCGACATCGGCCTCAAGGGTCAGCTGGTGGTCGGCCCGGACGGCCGGCAGGTGGAGGGCTTCCAGGTGCACCTGGGCGGCGGGTTGGGCATGGCCCAGGGCCAGACCGCCGGGTTCGGCCGCAAGCTGCGCGGCCTGAAGACCACCGCCGACGAGCTTCCCGAGTACGTGGAACGACTGGCCCGCCGCTACCTGGCCGGCCGGACCGAGGGCGAGACGTTCGCCAACTGGGTGATCAGGGTCGACGAGGAGGAACTCCGATGAGCGAAACCCGATCCGCGCCGCTGCACTGCCCGTACTGCGGCGAAGAGGACCTGCGGCCGAACGAGGCCGGCCACGGCGCCTGGGAGTGCCACGCCTGCGCCCGGGTCTTCACCGTCAAGTTCAACGGCCTGCTGAGTCGGGCGGTGACCCGGTGACCGGGCTGCTCTCCGCCGCCGGCCTGGGCCTGGTCGGCCCCGGCGGCCCGAGGACGGCCGACCCGGCCCGTCGGGACCCGGCCGAGCTGCGGGCGCTGGCCGAGCGGGCCGGCCGCGAGCTGGAGGGCGCGCCGGCGCTGGAGATCGCCCGGTGGGCGGCCGACACCTTCGGCGACCGGTTCTGCGTGACCAGCTCGATGGCCGACGCCGTGCTGGCCCACCTGGTGTCCCGGGTCGCCCCCGGGGTGGACGTGATCTTCCTGGACACCGGGCTGCACTTCCCGGAGACGCTGCGGGTCCGCGACGAGGTGGCCCGCCGGCTGCCGGTGAACGTGCGCTCGATCCGGCCCCGGCAGACCGTCGGCCAGCAGGACGGCGAGTACGGCCCCCGGCTGTTCAACCGTTCCCCGGACGACTGCTGCCAGCTGCGCAAGGTCGAGCCGTTGGAGCGGGCCCTGTCCGGGTACGACGCCTGGGCCGCCGGGCTGCGCCGGGACGAGTCGCCGACCCGGGCGAACACGCCTGTGGTGACGTTCGACCCGCGACGCGGCAAGGTGAAGGTGAACCCGATCGCCGCCTGGTCCCAGGCCGACGTGGACTCCTACATCTCCCGCTACGACATCCCGGTCAACGAGTTGCTCAGCCGGGGCTACGGCTCGGTCGGCTGCTGGCCGTGCACCCGGCGGACCAGGGCGGGGGAGGACCCCCGGGCCGGCCGCTGGGCCATGTTCGAGAAGACCGAGTGCGGCCTGCACGTCTGACCGGGCCGGAGCACGCCCCGACGTCCGGCGCGGCACCACCCGGACCGTCCACCGCCGCCGCGCTGCCGCCCGTCGGCTCGGCGCTGCCGGCTGCCGCCCCGGCGCTGCCGGTGCG
>NZ_JACGMO010000013.1:0-83484 GCF_015354745.1 Micromonospora sp. S-DT3-3-22 | reverse complement strand
CCGCCGAGGGCGAGCACCCCGCCGACGCCGCGTAACGCCCGGGTACCCGGGCGGGTGCCGGCCGGCGGCAGCCCCGCCGCGCCGACCAGCAGCGCGCCGAGGGTGGCGGCCACCCACCAGGGGTACGGGTCGGGTGGCGGCACCCAGTCGAGGGTGCCGTGCAGCTCCACCGGCTCGTCGCCGTCACGCAACGCGACGCTCCACTCCCGGACCCGGTGTTCCCGGCCCGGGTCGGCGGCCACCGGGGCGGGCACCCCGGACTCCCGCCACAGGGCCCGCTGGTCGTGCCAGCGGACCCGCCGGTCGTCGCCGATCCGGCGCCACTGCGGGGCGGCGGCCGGGTCGGCGGTGGCGGGCAGCGCGGTGTCCCCGGCGAGGGTGCGGTTGAGGTACGTGGCGGGGGAGCGGACGTTCTCGTACACCCCGCCCGGCCCGACCCGCAGGTACGGCTCCCCGGAGTAGCCGATCACCTCGACGTCCCGGTCGGAGTGGTTGACCAGTTCGAGCCGGGCGCCCGCCTCGACGGCCCGCGCGGTCAGCCCCGGCCGGGCCGGGGTGATCCCGGTCACCGTGGTGCGGTAGTCGGTGCCGTCGGGGGCGTCCGCCCCGTGCGCGTACGCCGGTGCGGCGCCGCCGAGGAGGCCGAGCAGTACGGCGGTGACCAGCAGTACGGCCCGCCGCAGGGGTGCCGGGGTCACTTGCCGGCCGCCTCCACGGCGGCGGTGATGCCCGCCGGGCTGCGGTCCTCCACGGCGGTGCCGTTCACCTTGATGGTCGGGGTGCCGGTGACCCCGGCCTTGCTGGCGTCGTCGGTGACGTGTTCGGTCCACGCCGTGTACGTCCCGTCCCTGACGCAGGAGCCGAAGTCGTCCTTGTTCAGCCCGACGCCCGCGCCGATGTCGATCAGCTGGTCGTTGCTCAGCCCGGCGCTGCCCTCCGGCGGCTGTTGGGCGAACAGCGCGTCGGTGAACTCCTTGAACTTGCCGCCCTTGGCGGCGCAGCCGGACGCGGCCGAGGACCGGGTGGAGTATTCCGTGGTGGAGAACCGGTTGAGGTAGGCGACCGGGTGGAAGACCACCTTGGCCTTGCCGGAGCTGACCAGCTGGTTGACGGTCTCCCCGCTGGTCTGCTGGAACTGCTTGCAGGCCGGGCAGAGGTAGTCCTCGTAGAGGTCGATGGTGACCGGGCCGGTGCCGAGCACGACGCCGGTGCCGGCGTCGTTCGCGCCGGGCGGGGCGGTGAAGGTGTCCGACTTCTGGCTGGAGTAGACGCTCCACCCGACCAGGCCGGCGATGACCAGCACCACCACCGCCCCGACGGAGGTCCAGAGGGTCCGCTTGCGACGCTTCTCCCGGGCGATCTGTTCGCGGACGACCCGCGCGGCCTGGTTGCGTCCCTTACGACTACTCATCGTCGTCCTCCACGGATGGGTCGCCCGCGAGCCAGCCGTCCACCGAGAACGGGGTGCGGGGCCAGATCAGCAGGAATCCGGCCAGGGCCAGGAATCCCAGGTCCCGGAGGATCTCCGGGAGGTAGCTCGGGGACTGGCCGGCGGCGAGCTGCCCGCCGCTGCCGAAGCACCCGCAGTCGATGGCCAGGCCACGGGCCCAGGCCGAGGCGATGCCGGCGACGAACACCACCAGCAGCGCGGCGGAGATCCCGGCGCTCAACCGGGTCGCCAGCCCGGCGAGCAGCAGCAGGCCCAGCGCCAGTTCCACGAACGGCAGCGCGGCCCCGATCGCCGTCGCCACCTCGTAGGGCATCACCTGGTACGCGTTGACGGCCCGGCCGGAGGCGGCGAGGTCACCGACCTTCGTCCCGCCGGCGTACAGCCAGACGGCGGCCAGGCCGAGCCGGGCGGCGACGCCGAGCCAGGGGCGGACGAGCGGCCAGCGGCCGGCCGGGGTACGCGCGGTGGTCACGCTCATTGGTCGTCCCGCCCGGCTCGCGGGTTCCCCGGGGTGACCGGTCGCCGGGTCGCCGGCCGGGGCACCGGGGGCCGGTCGGGGCCGGGCGGTGGCCCGCTACGGCCGGTGGCGGAGGGGTCGCGGTGAGCGGGGATCACGACAAGCCAGGCTACGCGGCGTGGCGGGGGCGGGCAGGGTCCTTCGGCCCTTTCCATGGTCCCGCTCACGTCGGGAACTTTTTCCCGCTGCCGTACGACTACCTGCTCATGACGCCCCACCACCTGCGGCAGGCGCCCCGGCCGCCGTGGACGCCCCGTGCCGTCGCGGGGTGGCCGGGTGGGCGTACCGGCCCGCCGTCAGCGAGCATGGCGGGATGAACGCAGTCGATCGTCGCCGGCTGGCCCGGCTGGGGGCCGCCGCCGGCCTGCTGGTCACCCTCGTCGCCCTGCTGCTCGCCCCGGCCGGGCCGGCGGGCGCCCACGCCGTGCTCTCCAGCAGCAGCCCGGTGGCCTCGTCCGTGGTGCCGAGCGCCCCGTCAGAGGTGGTGCTGACGTTCAGCGAGTCGGTCCGCAAGGTGCCCGACAAGGTACGCGTCATCGCGCCGGACGGCTCCCGCGCCGACCGGGGTGAGCCCCGGTTCGAGGGGTCGGTGGTGACGATCGGGGTGGACCCGGCCGGCCCGCAGGGCACCTACCTGGTCAGCTACCGGGTGATCTCCGCCGACAGCCATCCGGTGTCCGGGGCGTTCACCTATTCGGTGGGGGCGCCGTCGACGCCGCCGACCGACGCCGGCTCGGACAGCCGGGCCGATCCGGTGGTCGGCGTGGGCGTGAAGGTGACCAAGTACCTGGGGTACGCCGGCCTACTGCTGGTGGTGGGTCCGGCGCTGGTGCTGGCCGCGCTCTGGCCGCTGCGGCTGTCCCGGCGCGGGCCGGCCCGGCTGCTCTGGTCCGGCGTGGGGCTGCTGGCCGTCGCGACGGTGGCCGAGGTGTGGATGCAGGTGCCGTACACCGCCGGTGGGGGGTTGTTCGACGTCACCGGGGAGGGCCTGTCCGAGGTGCTGGGCAGCGGGTACGGCACCGCCCACCTGATCCGGCTGGGCCTGCTCGCGGCGGCGGTGTTCCTGCTCCGGCCGCTGACCCGGGGGCCGGTGGGGCGTACCGACGGGATCATCCTGACCGGGCTCGGGGTGGCCGGGTTGTTCACCTGGCCGCTGGCCGGGCACCCGGCGGCCTCCCCGGCCCCGGCGGTGTCGGTCCTCGTCGACGCGGTGCACCTGGGCAGCATGGCGGTCTGGCTGGGCGGCCTGGTGATGCTGGCCGGGTTCCTGCTGCGCCGGGCCGACGAGCGGGAGCTGGGGGCGATCCTGCCGATCTGGTCCCGCTGGGCGGCGCTGGCGGTGGCGGCGCTGCTGCTGGCCGGCGTCGTGCAGGGGCTGATCGAGGTGGCCAGCGTCGAGGCGCTCACCGGCACCACGTACGGTCGGCTGCTGCTCGCCAAGATCGGGCTGTTCGCGCTGGTGGTGGCCGTGGCCGCGTACTCCCGGCAGTTGGTGCGCCGGCGGACCGCGGCGGCCCGGCCGCTGCCGGTGCGGCGCGCGGTCTGGGTGGAGCTGGCGATCACCGCGGTGATCCTGGGCGTGACGGCGACCCTGGTGCAGACCCCGCCGGCCCGGACCGCAGTCGACGGGGGTTCCGGTGCCGACGCCGGCTACTACTCGACCACGCTTACCAGCCCGATCTACTCGCTCCAGGTGGAGCTGGACCCGGCCGAGCGGGGCAACAACTCGATGCACCTGTACGCGTACACGCCGGACAACCGGCCGCAGCCGGTGGTGGAGTGGAAGGCCACGGCCGCGCTGCCCTCGGCCGGCGTCGAACCGATCGACATCCCGCTGCTCAAGCTCACCGACAACCACGCGACGGGGGAGTTCAGCTTCCCGTCGGCGGGCCAGTGGCAACTGCGCTTCACGGTCCGTACGTCCGATATCGACCAGGCCACGGTGACCGCCACCGTGCCGATCAAGTAAAGAAGGGCCCGTCCCCGATGATCCGTCTCCGGCGCTCCGCATCCGCCGCCACGCTCACCCTCGCCGCCGTCACCGCCACGGTGCTCGGCTTCGCCGGGCCGGCCGCGGCGCACGTCACGGTCAACCCGAAGGAGGCGACCCAGGGCAGCTACGGCCGGTTCGCCATCCGGGTGCCCAACGAGAGCGACACCGCCTCCACCGTCAAGATCGAGGTGAACCTGCCGGAGAACGCCCCGGTCGGCTCGGTCTCCACGATGCCGGTGCCGGGGTGGACGGTGGCGGTGGAGAAGCGCAAGGTGGACCCGCCGATCGAGGTGCACGGCAGCCAGCTCACCGAGGCGGTGTCGAAGCTCACCTGGACGGCCGCCGCCGGTGGGGGCGTCAAGCCGGGCGAGTTCCAGGAGTTCCCGGTCTCGTTGGGTCCGCTGCCGCAGGTCGACAAGATGGTCCTCAAGACGCTCCAGACCTACTCCGACGGCAACGTGTCGCGCTGGATCGAGGAGCCCACGCCGGGTGCGGAGGAGCCGGAGAACCCGGCGCCGGTGCTGACCCTGACGGCGGCGGCCGCGTCCCCCTCGGCGGCCCCGGCGGCGGCGGGCGCGCCGGCCGCGAAGGACGACGACGATGACGACGACTCGGGTTCGACGGCGGTCGTGCTGGGTGTCGCCGGGCTGCTGGCCGGCCTCGGTGGGCTGGCCCTCGGCGGGCTGGCCTTCGCCCGGACCCGGCGGGAGCCGACGCCGAAGTCCTGACCCGTACCACCCGCACCGGCCCGTCGGACCCCGTCCGGCGGGCCGGTCGCGTCGTGCGGTGACGTCGGACGGGCCCGGACGCGGTGACGGCCCTCCGCGCTGCCGACGCGGAGGGCCGTCTCACCGGGGGATCGGTGTGCCGTGGGTCGTGACCGACTGAGCCCAGATTAGCGCCAAAGGTCGGACAAGGGAATGTCTGTCCTATTGGTGCTGCCGGTGGGCGGTCGGCACGGGCGCCCGCTCCCGCTGTCGCCGGACCGGCAGCAACACGAGCAGCAGCAGCGCCAGCAGCACGTACGCGTTGCGCAGCAGGAACTCCCAGGGGTTGTCCGTGCGGGCCGGCGCCACCCCCCAGTCGTAGAACGAGACCACCCCGTAGACGATCACCAGGCCGGTGCCGACGGCGAGGGTGAGCAGCCGCCGCCGGCGGCGCGCCCCCGCCGGGGACTGCGGGTCGGCGTCGAGCGCCGCGTCCACCAGCACCACCACCGCCGGGATGAACCAGTAGATGTGGTGGGTCCAGGTGATCGGGCTGACCAGGCCGCCGACCAGTCCGGTGAGGGTGAGGCCGGTCAGCCAGTCACCGGCCCCGGCGGCGCGGGCCGCCCGCCACAACCCGTACCCGAGGATCGCCACGACCAGCACCAGCCAGAGCAGCCGGTTCGGCTCCTGCGGCGCGTCGATCCGGCTGAGCAGGCCGAACAGCGACTGGTTGCCGGTGTAGTCGGTGCGCCCCACCCGGTCGGTGGCCCACAGCTCGTGGGTCCAGAACCGCCACGAGTCGCGGGGGGCCACCGCGGCGGCCAGCAGCGTCGCCGCCGCCGCCGTGACGCTCGCCACCGCCGCCGCCCGCCACCGCCGGGTCACCAGCAGGTAGACGATGAAGATGCCCGGGAACAGCTTGAGCGCCGTGGCCAGCCCGACGCCCACCCCGGCCCAGCGCCGCGCCTGCGGTACGGCGAACAGCAGGTCGGCCAGGATCAGCACCACCAGCAGCATGTTGATCTGACCGAAGGTGATCGTCTCCCGGGTGCTCTCCACCGCGAAGACCAGCAGCACCGCCACGGTCAGCGCGTACGTCCGGCGCAGACCGTGCCGCTCGATCACCGGCAGCACCAGCCACCGGGTGGTGACCACGACGGCGACGCAGGTCAGCGCCGTGAAGATGACGATGGTCTGGCCCAGCGGCAGCACCCCGAACGGCCGCAGCAGCAGGGCACTGAACGGCGGGTACGTGAAGTACAGCTCACCCTGCACCCGGTCGGGCTGCACGTAGTCGTAGAGCGGGTGCCCGGACGCCCACCAGTCCATCGCCCGCATGTAGATCTTCAGGTCGAAGAAGTCGTGCACCAGGCCCGGCAGGTAGAGCGCCGGCAGCACGGCGGCCAGCGCCAGCACCGTGACGACCCGACGGACGGTACGGCTCCGCTGGTCCTCCGGGGTGGTGACGGGGGGAGCGACGGATTCGGCGGGCACGGGGAAACCCTAGCGGTCCCACCCCCCGACAGTGCCGAGGCGCGGGGACCTGGGCTGCGCGTAGTCTGTCCCGGTGGCTGACCTTCTCGTCTGGATCGACTGTGAGATGACCGGGCTCGACCTCGGCAGCGACAAGCTGATCGAGGTGGCCGCACTGGTCACCGACCCCGACCTCAACGTGCTCGGGGAGGGCGTGGACGTGGTCATCCACGCCGACGAGGCGGCCCTGGAGGCGATGCCGGAGATCGTCCGCACCATGCACGCCAAATCCGGGCTCACCGAGGAGGTGCGCCGCTCCACGGTCACCCTCGCCGAGGCCGAGGACCTGGTCCTGGAGTACGTCACCAGCCACGTGAAGGACCCGCGTACCGCGCCGCTGTGCGGCAACTCGATCGCCACCGACCGGGGCTTCATCGCCCGGGACATGACCCGGCTCGACGCCCACCTGCACTACCGCATGATCGACGTGTCGTCGATCAAGGAGCTGTGCCGGCGCTGGTACCCCCGGGTGTACTTCGGCCAGCCGCGCAAGGGGCTGGCGCACCGGGCCCTGGCCGACATCCGGGAGAGCATCCGCGAGCTGGAGTACTACCGGCGCACCCTGTTCGTGCCGCTGCCCGGCCCGGACGTCGAGACGGCGAAGGCGATCGCGGCGCAGCTCTAGGCCGGTGCCCGCCGATGGGCGCAACCCGCTGGACGGGCGCCGCCCGGGTGTGGCTATTATTAGTCCGCACCCGCCCGGGAAACCGGCGCGGACGGCATGGTGGCTGTAGCTCAGTTGGCAGAGCACCGGGTTGTGGTCCCGGTTGTCGTGGGTTCAATTCCCATCAGTCACCCGGTTAGTGGATCTACTAAGTAGCAGCTCAGGCCCCCTCCGTAGAGGGGGCCTGATGCGTCGTAGGGGAGAGGTAGGGGAACTCAGTTCCGGCTGCTGCCCTCCTGCCGGCGGGCGATCCCGTCGACGTAGCCCTCCGCGTACCCCTGCGACAGCGCCGACTCGCGTGCGCCCAGCTCCTCCGCTATCAGCTGGGCGACCTCGGTGCGTAGGTGCGTCGGCGTCGCCGTACCGCTGATCCGGGCGGCGAGGTAGAGGCACGCGACGGCGCCCCAGAGGACCAGGTCGACGAGGATCACGGCGAGGATTTCGGGTGGCAACTCGCGGGGCGAGGTGAAGCAGTGGCCGACGACGGCGGCGAGGAGTAATAGGGCGAGGGTGACGGCGACAGCGCCGAGGCGATGCATGAGCATCTCCGATCAGGTGGGACGGCGAGTGTGATCGGAGGTCGGAGTGGGCCGGCCTCCAGCCCGGCGCCGGTTGCGGCGTCCCGGCCGGGCGGTGCGGGGTGGCGGGTGGCGGCTCCTTTCGGTCCGGTCTGCGGGACTGCGCATCGACGTCAATCGAGAGCGTACGGCGTGAGGATCGCACTACTGTACGAGACCACTGGGCCACCGGTGGGACATATGTCCATGGGCCGAATTCTGGGAGCGTGCCCATCGGTAGAAGTCCATGCACCCTGTGATCACGCAGATATGGCGGGTAGCCATCCATAGATAGTTTCCCTTACGATCCGGGGGGTATGTCCGATCCGCCCCCACGAGCCGGGGCACATCGGACACCATCACGATATGCGAGATGGGACGCTCCGGGCACAGCGCGGCCCAAGATCGTCGATCACGAGGTGGTCAGGTCCACCCGATCCGCCGGATACCGCCCCCGCAGCCGGCCGCCCACCACGACCAGCAGCAGCGGCACGCCCTCCGGCATGTCCAGCTCGCCCCGCTCGTCGACCGTCGGCATCCGGGACGTGATGGTGGCACCGCGGGGCACCGCCACCCGCTCCCGGTAGGCCGCCGCCCGGACGCGGATGCCGACGCCGCGCTCCACGTCGATCAGACCCTCGGTGCGCAGCGCGTTCACCGCCGCCTGCACGGTCGCCTTGCCCACCCCGTAGTCGTACCCGATCCGGGCCTGAGCCGGCAGCAGCCCACCCTCAGGCCACTCCCCGGCGGCGATCCGGGCCCGCAGTGCGGCAGCCAGCTGACGGTGCAGCGGCACGCCGGAGTGCGGGTCGAGGCTCACCAGCCGGACGCTAGGGGCGGCAGTCCGGACCACCGGATGACCGGTTAACCGGTGATCAGGTGATCTCCCCGCCGCCTGTTCGCTGGCGGACGTACATCCCCTTGCCCTGCCACGTCTCGATCAGGCCGGCTTCCTCCAGGACGCGCATCGCGAACTTCACCGGCGTCGGGGAGACCCGGTACTGCTCACAGAACTGGGCGATGGTGGGCAGCCGGTCGCCGGGCTTGAGCTGGCCGGTCTCGATCGCGGTCCGGACGTCGCTGATGATCTCCCGGTACACGGGTGGTCTGGGCATGGCGGTACCTCGGTCTCGTTGGCACCTCCGAGCCTGCCACCGATCATCACCGAGCGTGTGTCCTAGGTTGACTTGGTGTACCAAGAGTCCTAGCGTCGGGTCCGGCCGGTCTCGTTGGCACGGACAGGTCGATTCGCCGGGCGGGGCCGGTGCCCCCGTGCCGCCCCGCCCGGCACACCTCGCCGCACCACCGGCTGGAGGCATCCATGCGCGAGCGCCCACACGACGGCCCGCCCCCGCAGGCGCACCCGGTCGCGCACGGCCGGCCGCCCACCCCGGACGGCGACCGCGTCCCCCGCCCCCCGGCACCACCCGGCCCCGCTCGCTGGCCCGGGTGGGTGATCGCCGCCGTGGTCCTGGTCCTCACGGTGGCCGGCATCGCCGGGTGGTGGCAGCGGTGACCGGGATGGCAGACGACATCGGCCAGGGCGGTGATCCGGCCGTCGCGTCGGTCATCGCCCAGGTGCACCAGCGGTGCCCGGCCTGCGCGGCCGGCCGGTGCGAGACGGGGCGGTGGGCGGCCGAGCTGCTCGCCCGGGTGCGGGCGGAGCGGGCCTGAGCACACGACAGCCCCCGACCGGCGTGGTCGGGGGCTGCGTCGCGTCAGGGGTCAGGCTGCCGCGCGGGCCGTCCGGCGGGCCCGGTTCCACGCCCGGCGGCCGAGGCGCAGCCGCTTGCCGGATGACCGGCACCAGCGGCACGGACGCGACAGGGCCGGGTTGCGTTTGCTGCGATGGTGGGCCCGACCCTTGCAGCACCAGCAGTCGCGGAACGGGCGGACGATGCACGATCCGGCGTACGCGACGATCACGGCGAGCAGCACGCCGGTCACGACGAGAGCGAGTCTCACGAGGGTGCCTCCAGGGGCGGATTCCGGGGCCACGGCAGGGGTGCCGCGACCACGCGACCAACAGGTGTTTGTGCAGGTCAACGCCGGTCGCGGGGCTGGTCGCGGAACCGCGACCATGATCCGTCCCGCGACCAGCGTTGCGACCTACTCGGCTTCGATCTCGCGGCGCTGCTGGGCGGCGTCCAGCGACGTCCGCCGGGCGCCCTTGATGTTCTTCCGGCCGACCTTCACGTCCTGGCTGGGGACGCCGTAGCGGTCGAGCGACTCGCGGACCATGTCGGCGGTGATGCCCGCGTACATCTCCGGCCACTGTGCGGCGAGCCGCTCGGCGAGGACCGCCCACGGCACGCCCGCCTCGCTCGGGTGGAGCACCGCCCGCGCGTCGGCGAGCATGTCCCGGGCCTGCACCCGCTCCATGGTGTCGCCGACGACCGCCTGGCCGCGCAGTTGGCCGGCGCGAGCCACGATCGCCGCGGTGACCTCGGGGCGCGGGAAGAACGAGCGGGCGCTGCCCGGCTTGTCCACGCCGACCATGACACCCCAGCCGGCGTCGACGCCGGGCCGGTAGACGGTGCCGGTGAAGCCCCGCTTGTACGCGCCGGTGCCCAGGATCATGTCGTTCTCCACCTGGCCCAGCACCGACAGGCACCAGCGGGTGCTGATGCAGCGGGTGATGTTCGGCGGGAGGCTGTCCTTGTCGGGGATCTGCGTGGCCAGGCAGAAGATGATCCCGAGCGCCCGTCCCCGCTTGATGGCCCGCTCGGCCGCAGCAGCCGCGGCCGGGTCGGCGGCGAACAGCTCGTGGACCTCGTCGAGGAGGATGAACACCGGGTGCAACCCCGAGCCGGGCTTCGCAGCCAACTCCGGCGTGATCTTCCCGTGGGGGGCCTCGCCGCGTTTCTTCGCTGCCAGGATGCGCTTGCCGCGTCGCTCGCACTCCGCGAGGGCCCAGGCGATGATGTCGCTGCCGGTCTCGAACGCCTCGTCGTCGACACCCACCACGTACGTCGAGCAGAGCGCCTGTAGGTCGAGAAAGTCGCCGACGCCCTTGAACTCGGCCACCTTCAGTTCGACGGTCGGGTCCAGCATGGCGATGGTCAGCAGCGTGCGGGCGGCATACGACTTGCCGGAGCCGGGCTGGCCGCCGATGAGGAAGTTCCGCTCGAACAGCACGGTGGAGATGGGCCGCTGCCGGGCGTCGGTGGCGAACGGCTGCGGCGCGAAGATGCTGGTCCGGGCGTTGTCGGCGGCGAGCGCCCAGCGGGGCTGGCCCATCTTCGACGACGGCTGGAAGCCGACCCACAGGTCGACCTGCCCGGGATGGTCGGGGCCGACCTCCGGCCACACCTGGTCGACGGGCAACCGCAGCGCGGCGGCGAGGTTGTCGCGCTTCTCCAGCAGCGCGGTGGCCACGATCGCACCAGGCAGGTCGAACCGGGCCAGCCAGCCCGGACCGTCCTTGTGGATGCCGGGCGGCGGGAACTTCAGCTGCGCCGGATCCTTGACGCCGATGCCGAGGGCGACCACGGCGGCCCGGACCATCTCGCCGGTGAGCTTGGTGAACGCGGCCCGGGTGGTGACGCGGTCGACGATCGGCCTGTCGGCGGGCTGCCCGTAGCGGGCGGCAAGCAGCACCAAGGCGGCGACCACGCAGTACCAGCCGACCGGCGGCATACCGGCCACGGTGGCGGCCACGGCCAGGGCGACAACGAGCAGCGCGGCGCCGCCGACCGCCCACCAGCGGGCCGCCGACGACCGGGCGCGCGTGCGGTCGAGGGACTGCCAGGTCATCGGGTCGTTGCTGTTCGCGGCCTGCTGCCGCAGGTGGTGGTTGTCCCGGCCGCCGACCGCCCACCAGATGGTCGACGAGCCGGCCCGCCACGCCCCGCGCGGGGCGTAGATGGCCACCTTGGCCAGGTACTTCGGGGTGCGGGTCAGGTGGTAGAGGGCGGTGTGTCCGCCGTAGCCGGCGGCCCAGCGGGTGAGGGCCCGCCGACCTTCGGCGGATCGGACTACGGCCGGCACGATCGGCCGGCGGGCGTCGGTGCGCGACACCACGTCGGCGAACGTGACGCGGCGGTCGGCCGGGTCGACGGCCCCGCCGACCTGGTCGGCCTCGACGATGTGCTGCTCGTCGTCGTACTCGTCGAACGGGATCGCGGTCATGCTGGTGTTTCCTCCTGCGCGGGTGTGCGGTGCCCGGCCGGGTGTGGCCGGGCACCGCGGTGGGTCAGTTCTGCGGGTCGGTGGCGGCGATGCGGTCCAGCTCGGCCGCGAGCTGGGGCAGGCCGGCGTCCCGGATCTGGTCGCGGACCTCGCGGTGCTGCTGCGGGTCGCCCTGCGCGGCGGTCAGGTCCCGCTCCAGGTCACGGATGTTGGTGGGCTTGGGCATGGTCACTTCCCCTTCTTCTTCTTGTCCTTCTTGCTGTCGCCGGTGCTGCCGATGGCGACGGCGCCGGAGCCGATCGCGGACTGCCCGGTGACCTTGATCGCACCGGTGCGGATACCGCCGCTGCTGGTGGTGCTGGCGTCGAAGTTGGTGTGTCCGTTGGCGCAGACGCCGAGGGCGCCGGTCTCGTCGACCGACATCGAGCGCCAGTTGCTGGTGCCGCAGGTGGAGCAGGTGCTGATTGCCACGGTGGTCCTCCAGGGTTGGGGCGGCCAGGTGGTCTGGCGGCCTCCACCGCCGCCAGGTGATGGGCCGGCGACGACGGGGGCGGTCAGACCGCGCTGTGGTCGTGGCCGTTGACGGTGGCCGTGGCGGTCGGCTTGGGCCAGTAGCGGCGGACGGTGCGCTCGCCGAGCTGGAGCAGGGCGGCCACCTCGGCTTGCGTCATGGCCGGTTTCTTGGCGAGCAGGGCGGCCACCTTCTGCTCGGTGTTGGCCGCCGGCTTGGCCGCCTTCAACCCGGCCACAGACCGGCCATCGGTGGCCGGTTCCTTGGCCGGTCTCGCCGGACGCTCGGGGGCCACGACGGTCACCGCGATGGCCGGTGCCGGCCTGCCCATCCGGCGGGGCCGGCGTACGGTCGGTGGCCTCCACCGTGGCCGGTAGACCACCGGAGCCGAGGCGGACACGGGCGTCTCGTCGACCGACGGGGCGGCGATCTCCAACGCCACGTCGAGGTCGTCGTCGACCGGCCGCCGGTCGGCCTTGCGGGACGGCCGGCCTACTGCGGCACGGCGCTTGCGTTCCTCCCGCTCGGCCCGCCGGGCGAGCCGGTCGGCGTTGTAGCCCTCCCACGCCCGACGCGGGTCCGTCTCGTAGTGGTCGATGGACCACCGCTTCGCCTGCCACGACCGCCACGGGAACGCCCGCCGCCGCTGCGGGGAGAACTCGACGCCGCTCTCGTCGATCAGCGACGCGTCCTCGGCGAGCAGCTGCACGTGCTGGGCGCGGCGGGTATGCAGCCCCCACAGCCACGGGCTGAGCAGGGACAGCAGCGCGAACGCCACCGCCGCAGCCGTAGGCGCACCGCCCGGCCCGGCGAAGTGCGCGTAGTTGATCGCGGCGACCAGGCCGGCGACACCCCACGATGCGCGGCGCAGCGACGCCGCCGTGCCGTGGGCCTTGAGCATGAGCGCGTCGTGGGCGTGCCACTGCACGTACACGGCGATGGACTCCAGGGCCACCGCGAACGCCACCGCAAACGCCAGCTTCGACGCGGTGTTCCACTCCGCCGGGGCGATCTCCTCGAACGCGTACGCGGCCTGCGCGTACGCCGCCCCGCCGTTGATGAGCAGCAGCGGCAGCACCGGGCGGAGCTTCGCGGCGAACTCGGCCCGCGCCGTGCGCTGCCGCTCCCGACGCTCCGCCCGCTCGGCCCGGCGGACGGTGTCCCGGCGGCGGCGCTCCTGCTCGTCGGCGATGGCCTGCCGGCGGGCGAACTCGGCCTGCGCCTCCTGCTGCTCCCGGGCGAGTTGCGCCTCGACGCGGGCACGCTCCAGGTTGAACCGGGCCTGCTCGCGTTGGGCGGCGGCGCGGGCCGCCTCCAGCTCCGGGTCGATGACGGTGCGACGGAAGAAGCTCATCGGGCCGTCAGCTCCTTCGGGGCGGCCTGGGTGATGGCCGGGCGCTGGGCCGGCACCGGGGCGGACTGCTCGCGCCGGTGCTCGGCGGTCGCGATGGCGAAGCCGGACCCGGCGGCGGCAACCGTCGGGATGGCCAGGCCGGCCAGGACCAGGCGGACGTCGGTCGGGCCGGGGGCCAGGGCGACGGCGGTCTGCCACACGCCGATGAACACGGCAGCACCGGCGGTGTGGCTGGCGGCGAGACGCAACAACATCAGGACTCCTGGGAGATGGAGACGCACATGCCGGCCGCCCCGAGGTCGGGGCAGGGGTGCGTCGTGTGGTTGGTGTAGGCGGCCAGGCCGGCCAGCAGCGCGCAGACGGCGACGGTGCGGTAGACCCAGCGGTTGATGCGGGCACCCATGACGGGGGGCTCCTCACGGGAGAGGTGGGCAGGCTGAGGGGGCCCGGCGGCGCGGGGATGCCGCCGGGCGGGGTGGGTCAGCGCTTGCGCTTGGTGGCGTCGCGGCGGCCGATGCCGGCGAGCGTCGCGTCCTGCGTCCGGTGCGCCGTCGGGTAGTTCGCGCCCGGGTGGTTGACCGGCTTGGCCTGGCCGTAGGCGGCCTTCCCGATCGCCGGGTCGTAGGCGGGGGGCTGCGCGGACTTGCCCTTGCGGTGGAAGATGCTCATGGGTCGGACCTCCCGTGTCCGATCAAGGCCCCTGGTTGGTGTTCGCAGCACCGGCCAGGGGCCGTCTTCGTGTTCGACAACCTCCCGGTTATCGTCTCTGGTTGACACAGTAACCACGAGGCTGAGATGGTGTCAACATGAAACAGGGAAGTGGTACCGTGCGAACCGTGATCAGGCCGACGTGGACGCCCACCGACGAGCAGCTCGCCGCCATTAAGCGGGCGCAGGACGCCTGGGCGGCCCGCGACGCAGCCGAGGACGCGGCGTGGCGAGAGACGCAGGCGCTCCGCGACGCTGGCGTGCCGGACCTGGCGATCTGCGACCGCATCGCCCAGGTGAGCAAGCCGACGCTGAACCGCCGACTCGGCCCCCGAAAGGCTCGGGAGTCCTAACGTCGAACAGCAGAAAGCGGCCCCGCCCCCACGAGGGGAGCGGGGCCGCAGTGCGTCTGGGCTGGGGCTACTCGGATGAGTGTTTCAGGTTGACACAACTATGGGGAGGCATTAAAGTCTCAGATAGAAACAAGCAAGCGACCAGGGGAGACGGACATGCGGACCACGATCCAGGCCACCAGCACCGACGCCGACGTCCAGGACATCCGCACCGCCCGCCGCCTCGCCGAGCAGCTCAAGAACATGCAGCCGGGCAGCATGGGCTACCGGATCACCCTCCAGAAGTACAAGGTGATCGTCGACCGCCTCGGCTACGACCCCATCAGCTGACCCGGAACGGGGGCTGGGTGGCCGGCCCCCACCGTCAGATCCCCGACGATCACCCGGCCTGGTGGCCGGCCGCCGGTACGGTGCCCGGCATGACCCCCCGCCACCTCACCGCGCTCACCGCCGCCGTGCTCCTGCTGGCCGGCTGCGGCGGCGACCCCGAGCCGAAGTCGCAAGCCTCGCCCACGCCTGCCGCGACCAGCCGCGCCCCGCTGCCCCTGCTCGTGCGCGGCACCTTCACCTTGGAGCGGTCGACCTTCGCCTGGTCCGAGAAGACCCAAGTCTGTGCGGGCATGGGCGGCCACGACGACATTGCGGGCGGTGCCCAGGTCATCATTACCGACCCGGCCGGTGTGAACCTCGCTGTCGGCAAGCTGGACGTTGGCCAGCCCCTCATCGATCCGACCGACGCCACCAGGGCCACCTCCTGCCTGTTCACCTTCAAGATCCCTGGAGTGCCCAGCGGCAAGGGTATCTACGGGGTGGAGGTGTCCCGTCGCGGCAAGGTCCAGTTCAACGAGGTCGACCTGGGGAAGCCCATCAGCCTCGGCCTGACCTGACCCCGGACACGAAGCGGCCCCGCCCTCCACCAGGGAGAGCGGGGCCGCTTGCTGCTTGGTCGGTGCCGGCCGGGACGTCCACCGGTGGCACCGCGCTGATCATCTTACCGGCGGGGCGGACATCAGGCGGTGGCGAGCTGCACCCACGCGCCGTTCACGCCGTCCCACATGTACGGCCGGTATCCGACCAGCACGCCGTCGGAGGTGCACCGGTCCAGGCGGATCTGGCCGGGCACCGTGGTGACGGTGGTGCACCGCAGGGTCGACGGGCTGGGCGCGGTCGGCAGCGGCCGGTTCGCCTGCTCACCCGGCCGGGCCGGGCTGGGCCCGGCGTAGGCCGGCAGGGCGGCCACCCCGAGGGCGATGACCACCAGGGCGAGGACGGCGGCGCTGCCACCCCCGACGGACGACGGGTAGCTGCGCCGCGCCGGCTCGCTGGCCGGGCTGACCTGCGGACGGATACCGAACAGTGCGAAGCCGGCGAGGATGATCCCGCCCAGGCCGGTCACGGCCGCGTCCGACCAGTGCAGGCCGTACTCGGCGAACAGCGCGGCGATCATGCCGACGGCCGCTACGTAGAGGCCCGGCGCGATCGGCCGGGTCGTCACGGCGATGACCACGCCGGTCAGTGCGGTGGTGATCGCCACCGCCTGGCCGGCGCTCAGGAACGGCAGCCCGAGGCCGGCGGCCCAGGTCAGGACCGCACCGATGAGAGCGAGCCACAGTGCCGGCTCACGTCCGAAGATCTTCACAGGTACTCCTTACGAGATGGGGCTGCCGGCGGGTGCCGGTCAGCTGGTGGGCGGCCACACCCAGTGGCCCTGCTCGCCGGGCTCGCCCTCGGTGCGGGCGGGCGCCCAGAACACGTCGGTGCCGTCGAGGGCGACCTGCACGTTGGCGGCGTCGCCGTCGAGGCGGGTGACCATCGCCGGGAACGTCTGCCCCGGCTCGGCCTCCAGGCCGGCGAACACGCGCAGGCCGACGACGCGGATTTCGTCACGACGCTGGTTGATGGTGGCCGCGTCCGTCTCGGACAGGGTGTAGAGCACGACGTCGCCGAGGGCCGGCATGAGGTACCTCCTGGGTACGGTCGGGTGGTGCAGCGATACAGGTGGACGCCAGACGGGCTGGCAGAGGTGCCTGAGCCGTGCCCAGCCGGACACGCGGACACGACCCCGGCTTGGGGTGCGTGCCCGGTGGAGCCGTGCTGGGAGATGGGTCGGCAGTGGCGGTGCCGGCGGCCCGAGTGCGGGCAGACCACACAGCACCGGCACGAGCACCGGGGTGCTACAGGTGGCGGCCGTTGATCGTGCCGCCCGGGTCGCGGACCATCGCCCGCAGTTGCTCCAGGTCGACACCCGGGTTGAGGATCGCCGCCCGCCACGACCGCAGCGTGGCCACCGCAGCGTCGATCTCCCCTGACAGTTCCCGCATCTGACGGCGAGCCTCGGCCGCCTCAGCGCGGGCCGCCACGGCTTCCCGCTCCGCTTCGGCGGTCCGTTCTTGCAGTTCGTTGACCTGGGCCAGCGCGGTGTCGGTGAGGACCTTCACCGCGTCCGCGCCGGCCTTCGCGGCGTCGGCCTTGACCTGCGGCCGGTTCAGGAGGCCGGCGATGAGCGTCGTCACCACACCGGCGACGCCCCCGCTACTGACTGCCGCTGCCAGCAGCGCCCACGTACCACCGTTCACCTGGTGCCTCCCGCCTGCCGCAACGCCCTGACGCCCTGCCACACCTGCCAGCCCCGCCACGCCGACGCGCCCGACCATGCGACGCAGAACGCCGCCGCGAAGCCGACCGCCGGACTCCCGGTGGACAGCAGCGCCAGCCCGTACAACAACGGCGCGGCGGTCTGGCCGTGCATCGCGGCCAGCTCCAGGACCAGAGCCCGGTACGTGTCGGGTAGGGCGATGCTGATCAGGCCGATGACACCGGATCCGAGCAGCAGCAGGTACCAGATCCACAGCACCCACGGCGCGACGAGTTGCTCCACCGTGGTGGGCGGTTTCGCCCCGGCCACGAACGCCCCACCGACGATGGCGGCGAGGACTAGGAACATCACCTCGTGCGGTCGGTGCCGGCCGGTGACGATGATCGTCGTCGGCACGGGTTACGCGATCAGCCGGTTGGCCAGCTCGTCGGCGACCTGCTTGGCGATGGTGGGCGGGATGGCGGCGGCGATGCGGGCCGGGTCGAGTTGGGCGAGGATCGCCGGGGCTAGCTCGGCGGCGATGGCCTGCTCGTCGGTGAAGTCCCGGCCGGACAGCGCGGTGAGCTGCGCCTCGATCCGCGCCAGCGACTCGGCGATCCGGTTCGGCTCGACGCGCTTGGTCTTCTCACCCTCGACCTGGTAGGTGGCCGGGGTGCCCGCCAGCAAGGCCGCCGCCCGGTTGGTGGTCGCCCAGCCGACCTTGTCCGCATCGCTCATGACCATGGTGTTCTCCCCCAGGTACTGGGCGGGGCTCTCGCCTCGCAGGATGGACAGGACCGCCCGGGCGGCCTGCGGATCGTTGACGTAGCGGCGGCGCAGCTCCAGGTGGACGTGCCACTCGTGGTCGTCCGACGCCGTCGACACGGTGCCCGTGACCCAGTCGTAGCGGCCCGGTGGCCCGGTGCCGTTCCAGCCGTTGTGGGCGTTGATGTACTTCGCCCGGGGGTCGGTGGCCCGGTTCCGCCACACGGCGATCAGCCGGGCGTGGCAAACCTTCATGTCGGCCAGGGACAGGTTCATGTCGACGGCCGAGGCGCAGTCGCGCGGCCACTTGCCGGGCGGGGCCTTGTCGTCCGCCCGGACCACCGAGTAGTCGTCGCTGTCGACCTGGTCCTCGATGCTGATGTGGTAGCCGCCGCGCTTGGCGTGCCGAGTGTCGCCGACGATGCCCGACAGCTTCGCCGACGGGAACAGCCGCTCCCAGCCGGCGGCGAGGTCGCGCAACGTGTCTGTGGCTCGGGTGGCCACGGTTCACCTCCGGATCATTCGGAGCTTGGACCGCGTCCCGGCGATCAGCCGGGCCGTGGAGGGGGCGTACGAGTCCAGGTCGAGGGTCGCGGCGGCGTCGGAGGCCCGGTACTCCGAGCCGACGATCCTGAAGATCGTCACGCCGTCGCGGGAGGCCGTCGGGTTGAGTGCGTCGGTGCGCGGCAGGATGCCCCGGACCCGGATTAGGCCGGGCCGGATCTCCCACGGCTGCACCATGCGGCCGGTCTGGAGATCCAGGATTGGGCGGGCCACCCGCAACCGGCCGGCGTTGGGCGCGTACCGGCGGTCCGCCAGCCACTGGTCACCGGCCCGTGCCGCCGCCGACGCCGAGCCGACGTCGGAGCCCAGGTCGATGATCTCCTGCCGGATCAGGCCGGCAGCGGACAGCTCCGGCACGGTCGCGGTCCGGATCGTGGTCTGGGGACGGCCCTTGGGGTCCTTCCAGCGGACGGTGACCTGGTTGTAGAGCCCGTCAGCGCTGCCCTGCGAGTCGTATCCGTCGACTACATCCGCCTCGTACCGGACGGTGGACGGCTGCTGCACCCACTCGAACCGGTACAAGCCGGCGGCATTGCGTTCCCACGCGCGCCAGGTGTAGCCGGCCTCCATGCTCATGAGGTCCTCAAGCACCCTGGCGGGCTGGACGCCATCCGGGTACGCCATCTGGTCGATCTGGTACGAGGTGGTCGCGATCGTCGCCCCGGCCCCGTCGAACTTCGGCAGCAGCCTGCCCAGCAGGTCCGCGACCACCTCGTGCGCCAACACATAGGAGTTGCCGTAGGGGGTGCCGGTGAGCTGCTCCACGCCGGCCGCCGTGTACCGGGTCGCCATCACCAGCATCCCGCCGATGCTGGCCCAGTGCAGGTCGTTGGAGATGGTGCCACCGACGCCGCTGTAGATCGCCCTCCACTCGGCCGTGTTCCGGCCTGCCGTCCAGTGGGTGCCGATCCGGCGCGGACTGCTCCCACCGCCGGCGGTGTTCCAGTTGTCCGAGCGGGCCACCTCGCCGCTGGCGAGACTGCCGTCGGTCCTGCAGAGCACCTCGACCTGAAACGCGGTGTCCGTCCTGCCGGCGTCCCAGCTGGTGTGATCGACGCGTGACAGCTTCTGCCCTGTGCGCCGCAACCCGTCATAGCGCAGCACGATGCGGGCGTTCGTCCCCACCGCCAACCCGTTGGGGAACGACAGAACCAGCGACTGCTGCTGTGACGCCGTGTTGCCCGGGTCGGTGGCAATGCTGTCGTCGCCGCGCGGCGTGGCGTTGTCGACCCGATCCAGCGACGTCAGCGGGTTGTCGATGTAGATCAGCGGCACCGTCCGGTCCCGGGTGTGCGCCTGACCGCCGACGGCCGCCAGGTCCCACACCTGCCCCTGCGTCCCCGCAGAGCGGCCCGGGTCCTCCAGGCGGCCGTCCCAGACGACACCGCCGTGGCGGCCGTCGTGGACGGTGAGGTCGCCGTAGTAGGCGATCTCCGCTGGCTGCACGGTGAGCGGCCGGTCCAGGGACGCCTGGCAGGTCGCGTGCCCGCCCGGGTCTGTCCACCGAATCGCGATGTCCCGAACGTCCCGCGTGATGTCCCGGGTGCCTCGGGAGGTGCGCAGCCGGACGGTCAGCGGGATGGGCAGGCTCACGTCGTCACCGGCCTGACGTGCAGGTAGCGGGGCCAGTAGTACGGCGTGATCCGGGTGTACGCCGTGGCGTCGTCGCCGGTCGCGAACTCGCTCCCGACGTCCCGCATCCACCAGATCCGGTTCGTCACGCCAGGGCTGACCATCGGCGGGAGGCCGGCCGTCTCCACCCGGGCGCTCCGGACCTCCGCCGACGACCCCACCCCGTACACGCCAGACGCCGCCGAGTCGATCACGAACGCGGTCGGCAGACCCGACGTGGGGAAGACGACCCCCATCATCCGGTCATCCGCCGGGACGAACGCGACGCTGTCCGAGTCGATGTTGCCCGACCCGGAGATCCGCTCGATGGCGGTGTCGAACACCGGGCCCGTCGCTGCCGCCGGTACGCCCGACAGGCCGTCGGTCACCGGGTCGAACCCCATCGGGATCTGGATCAGGCCCAGGTCGATCCACCGCCACACGTTGTCGGCGGGCAGCGTCACGATGTCGCCGTAGATCACGGTCGAGTCTTGCGACCAGACCGCCCGCATCTGGATCACGTCACCCGCAACGCTCTTGCGGCAGCGCACCAGCTGCCGGTAGGTGCCCCGCAGGTCCGGCGACGCTGCGGTCGGCCACGCCGCCGGCCCGAACCGGATCACCATGCCCGGCGAGGTCGCGAAGCTGGTGCGGACGACCGCGCCGCCGTGCGCGCCGGCCACACCGGTGACCAGCGTCGTGTCGTCACCCCGGTTGAGACTCTCGGCCGCGTACACGCCGGGCGCCGCCGAGGGGGTGCCACGGCGGCGGACCGAGATGAGGCTCTGCCTGCGGCCCAGCCCGAACGTCCATTTGCTCGGCACGGTAGTGACGTCCTCGCCGACGATCCGCAGGTACAGCGGCGTCTCCACGTCGCCCCGGATGCCGCTCACGTCGAAGCACAGGCCGCCGGACTCGATCGATGTCGCCACCCGGTAGAACCGCGCCTCGTCCACGTGCACCGTGTTGCCGGCCGGCGGCGTCGACCCCAACACGGCCGGGAACGCCCTCGCCTGGCTCGCGCCCACCGGCGCCGTCGCGGTCAGCTCGGCGTACGTCCAGTTGCCCGCCGTGAACGACGCCGTCGTGGTCGAGGTCGACAGGTACGTGCCGGAGCCGTCGTACCAGTTGATGTTGGTGGACACGCTTCGCGTCACCGTCGACCGGATCCGCGTCGCCACTTTGTACTGCTGGCCTGCGGTCACCGGGATCAGATCCGACCGGACATCCACCTGGGCGGCCACCCCACCCGGGGTCAGCAGCAGCGACGCGGCACCTTCGTACGACTGGGCGGTCGACCAACCGATCGTGCCACCGGTGCCCGTCCAGCCCGCCACGTCCGTCTCGAACCAGGGGTTGGTGTTGAGCGGGGTGGTGGCGGTCGGATCGTTGGCCACCACGACCTGCGGCAGGGTCTCGCGCGGGCCAACGGCGAACGGTTCGGCCGGGATCGCCGCCCGGACCTGCCGCGTGAACGGAACCCACTGCACGCTGTCCGGCCCGCACCGGAACGTCCGGAAGAACACCGCCGACGAGGTGCCGGGCCGGTAGAGCAGCACGTTGGTCAACCGGTCCAACTCCCGATACAGGCGCTGGATCTGGGCGGCAGCATCATCGGCCGAGGCGCCGTCGTACCGCAGCGTCAGCGTCAGCGTGCGGTTGCCGTAGGCGGCTGCCGGGTAGCGATCGCCGTCCCCGAGCAGCGTGGATACCAGCGCCCGGTTGAGCTGCGGCATCCCGAAGTCCGCCTCCCGGATCGTCCATCCGGGCGCGTTGACGTCCAGCCGCACCACCGGCACAGCAGCCACGCCCTCGACGAATTGCAGGTCGTACGTCGTCGCCGTCGCCACTCAGACTCCCCGCGAGTAGAGGTCGGCCTGCCGGCCCTGGATCACGCCCACCGTTCGGCCGTCCATCTGCACCGTCAGGCCCCGGATCTCCCGGGCCACCGCCGTGGCGACCATCGCCGCCACCTGCCCCGCGTCCGGGCCGGCGTCCCGGCCACCCCCGGCCGCCGCCGGTGCGCTGGGCGTGGCCGGGATGACCCACTCCGGCGCCCGCTCGGCGAACGAATAGCTGTTGCCGCTGTTCAGGCCCACGCCTACCACCGGTTCGGCGATCAGCCCACCGTTGGCCATGGCGATGTGGATGTGGTTGCGGTGCGCGTTCATCAGCGACTCGCTGAACGAGCCCATGTTCCGGCCGCGGGTGTACGCGTAGTCCCGGCTGGCCGTCCGGTGGATCAGCTCCAGCGGTCGCCGCGCCGCCAGGAACCGGGCCAGCGGGTCCTGGTTGTAGCCCATCCAGTCCACTGCCCGACCCGAGCCGTGCCACAGCGGGTCGCCCGCCCGGTAGCCGTTGCCGAACGATCCGGACATCGGGCCCGTGCCCCGGATCAGAGCGGCGATGCTGCGCCACACCCCCGAGTCGCCACGTTGAGCGCCAGGGCTTGGCGGCCACGGCCCGAAGTCCGGCATGACCGCCTCGGCGACCTCCGCCCGTGATGGGATGCGCGTCTTCTTCGTCGTGGTCCGGTACGGCCACACCTGCCCGCCGCCGTCGTATCCGGGCAGCTGGCCGGTGGCGTTCATCTCGTCGAGCAGACCCGGATGCCGGCGCTCGATCTTGCCCCGGGACTCCTTCTTGATGACGAACTCGTCGGCGTGCACCACACCCGCCGGCTGGTACTTCTCACCCGGCCCGGTCCAGCCGCCCGAGTGGTAGTCCTTGCCCTGGATCGGGCCCTGGAATCCCACCGGAATGGTGCCCTTCTTCAGGGCCTGCTGGTAGGTCGACAGCCGCTTCAACCGGTCCATGGTCGTCGGGTAGCCGGTGAGCGACACGTTGGCCTTGTAGGTGCCCTCGTACTTGTCGGCGGCACTCTTCGCGGTGCGGAACTGGCCGGCGACGTCGCGGATCTGCGCCTCGGTGAGGTTGGCCGCTTTGAGGGTCTGCCGCAGCGCCGGAGTCATCTGCCCGTCGAACGTGCCGGACAGCACGCCCGCCTGTTCTTGCAGGCCGATGGCCGCGAGCGCCAGCTTCCGGGTGGCCTCCTGCGCTTCGTCGCTGTTCCGGCCGTGCTCCTTGACCGCCTTCGCCGCGGCCTTCTGCGCCTCGGTCAACTTCTGCTGGGCGTCAAGCAGCCCGAAAACCGGATCAGCCTCGGCGCGCATCATTTCGGACAAGGCGACCAGGGCCTCACGCTGCCCGTCGGCGGCAGCCGCGGCGGCCTCCGCCGACGACTTGTACTCCTCCGTGGCACCGGTCAGAGAGCTGGTCGGGGACACCGCTGCGGACGTGGCCGTGGTCGCCGTCTCCAGGGCCGCCGCGTACTGCGGGAACTGCCGCTTCAGCTCGTCGACGCTGACGCCGGTCTTCCCCGTCTCCTTCGCCAGCCGGTCGAACGCGGCCTTCGCCTTGTCCGCGCTGCCGCCGGCAACGAGCTGGGCAAGCGCCTGGTCCATCGCCGTCACCCGCTCCCGGGTGCGGGTGAGGGAGGTGTTCGTCGAGTCCAGGCCAGGCACGACCCCCTCCAGCAGGTCCTGCCCCCAGCGGGCGAACTTCCGCCGGTCGTTGTCGGTGTCGGCCAGGAACTTCAGGCCCACCGACAGGTCCTTCATGTCGGTGCCGAGCACCCGGGCGGATTCGCCGGCGAGCTGACCCGACTGGCCCCACTCGGCGAGCCCCTTCCCGAGTGCCTCCACCTGCGGGGTCAGGTCGCCCACCATCGAGTTGACGACCGCACCGGCCACCTGGAACGCAGCGAACGCACCAGCCGCCCGACCGGCCCACCGGCTGGCGGCCTGCAACCCGCGGGCCGCCCGAGCACCCGCCGGGCCCGTCGCCTCCAACTCCGCCCGGAACTCGGCGTTCGCCCGGCGGCTCTTCACCCACCCGGCACCGAGCAGGGTCGTCGCCCCGGCCAGCGCCGCCATCACCGTCAGGGTGCTGCCCACCGCCGGGGGCAGCTGCGACAGCTCGTTGACGACCCCATCGAGGCCCTTCACCAGCACCCGCAGCCCCGAGTTGGGTCCGGACGCCGACGTGATCGCGAGGGTCTCCAGAGATCCCTGGAGCCGCTCGATGTCGCCGGCCAAGTTGTCGGTACGGGCAGCGGCGGTCTCGGCCGCGTACCCGGCGTCGTTGGTCTTGTTGATCCAGTCCTGGATGCCCTCAGCACCCTGCTCGTACAGCACGCTGGCGGCCCGGATCGCGTCCGACCCGAAGATGGTGGCCAGCGCGCTGTTGCGCTGCTCCTGGGTGAGCCCGCCCAACTGCGTCTTCAGCTGACCGGCCAACTTGGTGACACCCACGAACTGGCCCTGGGCGTCGTACGCCTCGATGCCCAGCTCCTCCATCAGGCCCTTGGCCTTGTCGGTCGGGTTGGCCAGCATCAGCAGAGCCGTCTTGAGGCTCGTCCCAGCGTCGGAGCCGAGCAGACCGGCCGATGCGAAGCTGGCCAAGGTGCCGACGGTGTCCTCGATGCTCAGGCCCATCTGGGCGCTGACCAGGCCAGCCTGGTTGAGGGCGTACCCCATGTCGTGGACGCTGCCCTGAGCTTTGCCGGCGGCGGCGGCCAGCAGGTCAGCGATGTGCGGAACCTCGGACCCGGACAGCTTGAACTGGGTCATCGCCGACGCAGCGGTCTCGGCAGCCTCCGCCACATCCAGCTCACCGGCGGCGGCTAGGTCCAGGGCACCGGCCAGGCCGCCGGTCAGGATCGCCGTAGTGCTCACGCCCGCCTTGGACAACTCCTCGATGCCCTGAGCCGCCTCCGTCGCGGAGTACTTCGTGTCAGCCCCGGCTTGGAGGGCAGCCTCCCGCAGCCGCTCCATGTCCCCGGCGGTGGCATGCGTGGCCGCCTGCACCGACGACATCTGCTTCTCGAAGTCCATCGCGAACTTGGCGGCCATCCCGGCGGCACCGAGCAGACCAATCCCGGCCACCGCCGCCTGGTCGGCGACCTGGTCCAGCTTCCCGGCGCGGGCCGCCTTGTCCATCTCGCCGACCAGGTCCCGGGTGGCGGTGCCCGCCTGCCGCAGCGATGCCCGGTAGCCGGTCACGTCGGCGGTGAGCCGGACACCCACAGTGCGCAGCGCCAACAGTCACCCCTCCTTGCGTACGGTCCACAGTCGGGCTCGACCGATGACGTCCGGCGTTTCAGCCGCCTGCTGCGCCTCCAGCAGCGCCAGACGGGCACGGCACACCACCCGCTCCGCAGCGAACTGCGGGCCACCCTCCTCAGGGCTGGTCGTATCGACCCACCGCTGGCCGCACCCACACGGGCACAGCTCACCCCGGAACGCGGCCAGAGCAGCCACCCACGCCCGCTGCTGCTGGTCCCACTCGCTCTCGGGCTGCGACCAGCTCCGGACCAGCCGGCCGGCCTCGTCGTACTCGTACTCGGTGACCGTCACCGGCTCCCAGCCACCCAGCCGGCGCAGGCTGATCCCCAGCCGCTCCGCCGCCTCCAGGCGCTCCCGCAGCACCGGGTCGGCGCGGATGCGGCCTACGAGAAAGGGATATCCAGCCGGAACCGCGTCAGCCCGGCGACCGCCCCGGCCGCGTCCTCCACCTGCGGATGCGTCAACACCCCACGCTGACCGGGCGACCCGAGCAGCATCTGCCAGTCCTCGTCGTCAAGGACCGGGGCGACCGTCGCCGCCCGCAGCAAAGCCCTGGGGAACGTGCTGGCGTTCCAGTCGTACTTCGCGTCACGCGGGTCCGCCTCCGTGGTGTCCGTGGCCCTGCGCGGCGGGTGCTCGTCGACCAGGCGCTGCCACTCATCGTCGTCCAACGCCCGGACGGTCAACTCCAGAGAGTGCTCGTCGAGCTGCGCCCGTAGGCTCTCCACCTGCTCGCGCAGCTCGACGACCCCCGAGCCGCCCTCCAGCGAGTCGGCCGGGGCTGGAGTCTCGGCTGACTCGGCTTCCTCCAGGTCGGCCACGGCCCGCTGGTAGCGGTCGACGAGACCCATGTCGGGGGCCAGCCACAACCGGACCGGCCTGGTGGCGGTGCCTCCGGGGCTGGCCTTCGCGCGGCGGATGCGGTCCTTGATGCTGCCGCTCATGCCTTGCCGTCCAACGTGATGGTGACGGTCTCGGTGGCGACCTCGTTGTGCCCGACGACGTACATCTTGCCGTTCTCGTCGCGGCGGAACCGGACCACTTCCACCTTGCCGCCGTCCATGGTTACTGACTTCAGGTCGGACGCATCGACTGGGTCGAGGCCGATGTCACGGAGGAACGCGAGCACCTTCGACATGGGCACGCGGTGGGTGTCGTTGCTCATCTTCCAGCCCTTTCGATCCAGCCCAGAGGTGATGCCGGGAGGCGGGCCGGGCTGGGGGCCCGCCTCCCGGGTACAGGGATCAGGCGACGGTGACGCGCAGCGCTGGCTGCATCCGCATCTTCAGCGGCACCTCGAAGCGCTCGATCATGTTCGGCTCCGCGTCCATCCAGGCCGTCTCACCGCAGATCACCGGGTACACACCCTGGAGATGCTGGCCCGACGCGTACGCGGTCGCGGCGACGATCGACCTGCGGATCACCACGAAGGCCTCGACGTCCGGCAGCATCGTCGTGTACGCCGCGTCGCTGCCGGTCTGCTTCTTCAGCCGCACCAGCGTCCCGGAGAAGCTGCGGCGGCCGTTCGTGGTCGTGTCGAAGGTGTCCTCGATGCCCGAGGTGGCCACGTCCGCCGTCTCCGGACGGAAACCGGCCAGCCCGTCCGCCGTCATCCACTGGCTGATCCGCAGACCAGCGTTCAGCTCAGTGGCGGTCGGCGCGAAAATGTTCGCGATGGCCAGCACAAAGTCGGCCCGCACCTTGCCGTCGCCGGGGATGTCACCCATCCTGCTTCTCCTTCTTGGTCACTGCGGCCGGCGACGCCGGCTCGGACACCTGCACCGGATCGACGACGTCGGCCGGGTCGACCGCGTGGAACGGATCCGCGTCGTCCGGTGGTCCGCACTCCGACCACCCCCGGGGCCGCCACAGCTCCAGCGCGGCGAACGGCAGACGGGCCCGGTTGCCGTTCTCCTCGTGGCGCACCCACACCTGCATCCCGGGGCCCGGCGCGTCCGTCTCCGACCAGCCGAGCGGCTTCCACCGATCCCGCTCCTCGGCACCCTCGACCAGGGCGACGTTGCCGTACCCGTCGGTCATCCAGTACGTGGCCTTCTTCGTCATGTCGTCAGCTCCGGACCAGTTCGGCGGTCACCGAGGTGGTGCCGGAGTAGGTGACCGTGGCGACCCCGGTCGACCGGTTGACGTGGCCCGGCAGGATCCGCAGCCACCGCCGGCCACTGGCGGGCACCGACTGCGCCACGGTCGTTCCGGCGTTGCCGACGGCGGTCACACCGGGGTCGGTGATCGTGACCGTGATCGGCGACCCGCCGCCGTTGTTCACGACCAGCAGCGCCCCGTACAGGCCGATGTCGCTGCCGGAGATCGTGTCGGACGAGTTCACGGCCACCGCCGAGACGGACACTGCCGTCCCGCCCGGGACCGAGGTTGCGGTGAGCAGCGCCATCGGCGCACCCCTCTCTGTGTGTCGTGATCCCGTCTCCGGGCATAGATCGGCGCGCGTGCCCGCTACGGTGCGCCGCATGAACCTGGACCCCACCACCCGCGAGCGGGTAATCAGCGCCTACGCCGACGGGCAGGACGCAGCCGACATCGGCCGCCGATACGGCCTCACCCGCCACGACGTCGAGCAGATCGTCGCCGGGGACAACACCGAACTGGCCGTCGCCGCAGCCCTCCGGAAGCCAGCGCCAGCGCCCGTCATGGCGGCCGTGGTCGTCGTCGCTCTGTACGGCACCGTGCAGCTCGCCGCAGTCACAGCCAGTCCCGACTACCTCTTCGGCTTGCCCTTCAAGCTGCTGGCCTTGGCTCTCGGTGTCCTCATCTACGGCTCGCTCGCCTACGGGATCTGGCGAGGATGGCGAGCTGCCCAGTGGATCGGCTTGCTCGGCGGGGTCTTGGCCGTCATCAGCGCGGCGGTCGCCGACCAGCGCGACACCCTGGGCATCCTCGGCGGGGCGCTACTCGTCGCGCTGCTGGTCGCGCCCGAGCAGTCGCGGGAGTGGTTCGCCCGCCGCTAGGCCGGCACCGACTCCAGCCTGTAGACATCAACCCGGTCCATCACGAGCGTGCCGGTGGACTCGTCGCGCTGCGGCGGCTGCCCCTCCTCGCGGCGGATCGGCCAGCACACCCGGCCAGCGACCGTCGGCACCTGGTCGAGCAGAGCCGTCCGCACCCGGTCCCCAAGGGCCCGCGCCGCCGCACTGTTGCCGCCCACGCTGTGCACGTAGGCCCGGAGCACGAACCGCTCCGACTGGCCGTCCATCGGCGTGCTGTCGACCAGCTCCGGATCGGCGTCGGCGAAGTAGAGCAGCACGTACGGCGGGAGCACGTCCTTCGGCACCGCCCCGTCGAGCACCCTCAGCGACCCCGGAGCGCCGGCCAGGAGGCCCAGCACCGCGTCGGCGTGCGCCCGGGCCGTCATCGTCCCTCCAGCAGCCGCACCGCGAGATCCTCCAGCGCACGCTCGAACTTCGGCTTCTCCGCGTCGGCGGCCGGTGCCATGTGAGGGCGCGGCGGGTTCTTCGCCGACCCGTACTCCAGCAGGTTGCCCAACGCGCCCTGCCGCTTGTCCTTGTCCGGGCCGATCTCCGCCACGAACGTCGGGCCCGCCAACTCACGGGTGTCGTACGAGATCGAATACGGATACGCCGGGGCATGCTTCAACCCCTGCACCCTGGACTGGGCATCCTTCTTGATCTGGAACGCGGCGCGCTGCACCACCCCACGCACCCGATCGGGTGCCTGCACCAGCACCTCGTCCAGGTCGTGCTGCCACTGCTTCAGCTCGCCCGTCTCGATCCGCTCGCCCATCAGCTCGTCCGTTCCGTCACACCCACCCGCCGCGCCGTCGCATGGGTCTTGTGGGCCAGGTCCCGCACCAGGAACACACGCCCCGGCAGGTCCGGGTCGTGGACCGACGCGGTGATCGTCACCTCGTCGCCCGCCTCCAAGCCCACCACCGACATCGGCAGGTGCACCTCCAGGCGCAGCATCAACTGGAAGTCCTCGCCGACGTCCTCCTGCGCGGCCTGGGCGCTCGGCTGCTGCACCCGGCACTTCCCGGCATAGAGGTCCTCGTACGTCACGATGACGTTGCCGTCGTCGTCGGACTCGTCACCCTCACCCGTCCGTCGGCGGATCGTGCACGCGTCCACCATCAGCGCCTCGGCGGCCACCCGACCACGGGCCAGCAGCGCACCCACATCCATCAGCACCGCCTCCACGCCGGCCGAGGTACCGGTGCCCCCGGGCGGATCGTGAACGCCCCCACCGCCGACAGGCCGACCGCCCGGCGGATACGTTCCACCTCACCGTCGGTCAGTTCCGCCGGAGCCAGCGCCTCAGCCGCCCAGGTGTCGGTTTCGGAGTAGTCGTCGATCTGCCGCGACGTCGACCGGCGCCCACCCGGGTTGTCGACCATCCGCCGGGCCAGAGCCAACGCCACGCCCTTCAGGGCGGTGACATCGGTCAGGGCGTCGTATCGTTCCCCGCCGACCACACCCCGGATCTCCGCTGTTACCAGCGCCAGCACCAGGGCGGCGGTGGCCGGTGCGACCGTTGTGGCCGGCGGGTACGCCTCCAGCTCGGCCTGCGTGAACAGGTCAGGCACCGCTCGCCTCCTCGAGGTGGTGGTCCGGCCGGACCGGGCCCGTGTCTACCCGGCCCGGCCGGAGATCACTCGGTGGGGACGTCGGCCGCGTCGAGCGCCTCGATGACGGCCTCGCGGGACGCGTCCGCCGGCACCTCGACGCCACGCCGGTCCGCGTACTCCCGCCACGCCGGGGCACCCGAGCCAGCACCACCCTTCGGCGGCGGCCCGTCGTCGCCCCGGCCCTGGCCGGCGTCGGCGTCGGCGTCGCCCGGCTCGTCGCCGTCCAGCTCGGCGAGCTGCGCCAGCAGACGGGCCCGCTGCTGCTCCCGGGACTCACCCGGCGCGCTCGGCGCCGGTCGGCCCGCCCCGTCGAGCAGGTGATCGCCGACCAGGTCGGTCGCCCAGTCCGGCAGGGACCCGCCAGCGGCCAGCAGCACCGGCTCGCCCGTCTCCGGGTGCCGGACCACCGTGTTGTCGGTCAGCCGCCGCATCACAGCACCTTCACCGACATGATGAGGTCCGGGTCGGTGACGACCGGCATCGCGATGCCGGCGACCATCGTGCCCGTGTGGACCGGGTTCTCCGACTCCATCGCTACCGCCACCAGGCCCGGGGCGTTCTCGTCGCCGAGCGCCTGCGCGCGGACCAGCTTCTTCGCCTCCTCGGTCGTGCCCCACTGGGTCTGACCGACGGGCATGCCGCCCTCGTTGCCCGGCTCCTCCGGCAGGAAGACGATCCGGTCGTCGGGGATCTGCCGGCGCATCACACCGGTGTGGTCCGGGACCATCGTGTCGTCGATGATCAGCCGGGGCAGCTCCCGGTCGGTGAGCGCCTGCCGCACGCTGCCCGCACCGATCGACGGCGGGGCCCCGAGCAGGCTGCCGAAGATGTTGCGCAGGTCGGAGTCCTTGAGCATGACGTTCAGCACCCGCGTGCTGGTGATCATCACCCCGGGCATGACCTCGGACCCGGTGGTCGTCTTGTACACCGTCTTGTAGGTATCCAGCTGGCCGAGGATGTCCGGGCTGCCGCCGTTCCACAGCGTGCCGGCGGTGAAGTAGTGCTGCGCCGGGATACCGAAGTCGACGCTGCCGAGCTGGAGCCGGTTCTCCGGGGCCGTTGGGGTGCCGACGGTGACCTTCCCCGCCCAGATCGCCTCACCCTGCGCCAGCATGATCCGCTGGAGGGCACCCCTGGTCAGGGTCAGCAGGTCCTGGTCGAACACCTCGGCGATGGCGTCCTCGTCGCCGGCCGCGCGGGCCGCGTCGAGCAGCTGGGAGTCCTCCTCCAGCAGCCACAGGATGCCCGACAGGGGCAGCATCCGGCCGGTGACCTCGGTCATCTCACCGCGGTCCATCGGCACCGCCGGGGTGTTCCACGGCCGGAACGGGATCGCCCGGCGCAGCGACCGCGCGGACCGGCGGAACAGGTACCGGTGGTCGCGGCGGGTCACCGACGGCAGCCACCGCTGGAGGATGCCCGCCGGGAACGGGATCTGACGGGCCGCGAGGGTCAGCTCCTCGGGATCGGTCAGTTCGAGAGCCATGGTCGCCATGCTCAGGCACCCACCTTGTCGAAGTAGATGTTCGGGGCGAGCTCGGCCTCAGCCGCGGCGTCGAACCCGCTGTTCGCCGGGAGCAGGTCCTTGTAGACCCGGCCCCGGTAGTAGAGGGCCGCGTCGACGTGCCGGCCCGCCCGAACCTGCTTGTCGCCGAGCAGGAACCCCTTCGCGACCTCCGTGCCGCCGGTCCCGAGGTCGGTGCCGCCGCCGGTGGTCGTCGACACGGCCACCGTCGGGCTGGACCCGCCGGTCAGGGACGCGCTGGACGCGGTCATCTGCGCCACGTTGGTGTTCGCCAGCGCTCCCACGAAGGTGACCGTGACCGGGGTGCCCGGGTGCGGGCCGCCGGCCGTGGTCACGTTGCCCGAGCCGATGTTCGACAGCGCTTCCAGGGCGGTGCGGACCTGCGCGGCCGTGGCGTTGTACGGGATCGCCGCCGTGGTCTGCCCGCTGAACGTCAGCGTGTACGTGCCGCCCGTCGGGGTGCCGGTGATCGTGACGGTCTGCACCTCCTCGGTGCTCCCGCCGTACGGGGCGAACCGGTTGGTCGCGGTGACCAGCGCGAGCGTCGCGCCTGAGGGGATGTTCCCGTCGGCGTAGACCGCCAGGACGGCGTCCGCGTCGAGGGTGATGGGTGCACAGTCGACCGGGAACTCGCCGGCCCACGCGGGACCGCCGGCACGCCGGGTCGTCTTCGTCACCCCAAGATCGCTGTACATGGGTGTGATCCCTCATCTCTGGGTGGGTGACCCCGACGGCGGTACGCCCCGGGGATAGGTCAGGTGCCGGCCGGCTTGCGAATACCGAGCCGCTCCAGCCGCTTCGTGGCCCGGTCCGCCGAGGTCGGCTTCGCGCCGCCCCGGTTGCCCTGCGACCGGTCCGGCTTCGGCCCCTTGCGCTCCGGCTCGGCCGCCTTGACCGCGAGGTACGGCTTGCGTTCCAGCAGGTCGTCGAGGGCCTCCGCGATCGCGTCACCGTCGATGCGGCTGCCGTCGAGGAAGTCGTCGACGCCGTGCTCACGCAGCAGCAGCGCCGCCGCGTCGGCCGGGTCGGCGAACCGGCGGGCCTTCGCCTCGATCTTGTCCAGGACACGATCGTTGAGCGTCTCCCGCTGCGCCTCGGCGCGGGCCTCCCGCCGGATCTGCTCGGGGTCGACCTGGTCGTCCCCGCCGTCGCCGCCGGGCTTCCTCTTGGCCAGGAGCGCCTTCACCTCGTCGGGCGTCTTCACGCCCAACTCCCGGGCCAGCGCGGTCCACGGGCGCAGGTCAGCGCGGGCCTTGTTCCGCTGACCCTTCATCGTGTCGAGGGCCTTCTTCCCGGCGTCGCGCAGGTCGTCGGCGTCACCGTCGCCCTGGTCGTCGCTGTCGCCGTCGCCCGTTTCCCCGTCGTCGTCTCCGGTGCCGGAGTCGTCGTCCGGGGCTCCGCCCTTGACGGGCCAGATCGGCTGGCCGTTGCGGCGCAGACCGATCGCGGTGAGCCCGGTGAACGGGTGGACGGGCAGATCCGGCCCGAGGGCCGGCAGGTGGATCCTCATCGTGACTCCGTTGCGGGGTCGGCCCCGACGCCTTGCGCGCCGGGGAAGTCTCTACAGCAGGTAGCCGAACCGCTTGAGCAGCCTGATCGCTTCCTGCCGGTCGTTCCCGGCGATGGCCAGGATCGACTCCGGCATCAGCCGGGGCGTCTTCGCCGACCGGTACCGCTGACCCTCCAGCTTCACCCCGGTCTGCTTCGCGCCCAGCCGAACACCGGCCACACCCCGGGTCGTCACACCCTCCGAGGTGATGAACAGGGGCCGGCCGTACACGTCGACCGCCTCCAGCCGGCCGCGGTCCCGGCCACCGCGCAGCATCCGCGCCTCAGCGGCGGTGATCCGCGCGCCGGCCGGCGTCAGGCCGCGAGCACCCTTGCGCGCGTTGACCACCTGCGAGATGTCCGCGCCGAGGCGGATCGCCTCTGCGCCGGCCGCCGTGAACACCCGGTCCTGCTCCGCCGGGGACAGCGAGTCGAAGAACTTCCGGGGGTCGGTGCGGATCTCCTCGGCGGTGTCCTCCCGGGCCGGTACGTGCACGCAGTCGCAGCGCGGATGCCGATCGAACCCAGCGTTGTAGCGGTAGTAGCGGCCCGCCAGGACTACACACCGCGAGCAGGATCGGCCCACCAGCATCCGCCGGTAGCCGGGCACGTCCCGCGCCACCATCGCCACCTGGTCCGCGACCCGACCAGCGTCCGCGACCTGCGTCCGCACGATCATGTCGAGGGTCGCCGCGCCGCCGGCCAGCGCCTCGTCCACGGGTGCTCCCGCCTTGACCCCGACCAGCGACGTGACCACCGGCCGATACAGCAGGTCACCCAGGTCCCGGCCGTCCGAGGCGACGCCCGCCAGGGCCTGCGGCGGCACCCGGCCGGCCGCCGCCGACGTCACACCCTGGACGTCCAGGATCTCGTCGAGGTACCCGTCCGCCCGACCTGCCGCGGCGACCTGCGCCCCGGTCAGCAGCACCAACAGCCGGGCCAGCGACTCCAACCACGAATCGCCGATCCGGGCCGGGTCCACCAGGGCCCACAACCGGCCTGCCTCGGCGGCGACCGCCAGGGCTAGCCGACGCCGGGCCGCGGAGTGGTCCTGGGCGACCTCAGCCGCCGACATTGGCGTCGGCCGGCGCCGGTGGGGGCACGTTGCCGGCCAGGCCACGGGCGATCTCCGCGACCGGGTCGCGGGCCTCCTCGGCCGCGAACAGTTCGGCGAGCTTCTTCCGGCGGGCCGCCGAGTAGCCGAGATCCACCCACGCAGCCTCACGCGGGATGATCTTCTGCTGCACGAGCTTCACCGCCGCGTCAGCCGCCTGCGCCCGGGTCGGGGTGGCCGCCGACCGCCACTGCGTCTCCAGCTGCTCCATCCGCGGGTCCCAGCGGCCGTCCCGGATGCGAACCGCGATCTTCATGGCCCGCTCGTACGCCGCCTCCAGCGCCGTCTGGAAGTCCTCGACCTGCTTGATGACCCTGCTCTCGTCGGCGAGGATTCCCTCCGCCGAGGGCGGGTTCGTCGTCGCCTGGCCGAGGTAGCGCATCGGCAGCCCCGACACCCCCGAGACGAGCTTCGCGTACAGGCTGACGATGGTGTCGAAGTTCGCCAGGTCAGCGGCCGAGAACGCCCCGAACTTCGCCTCCGGGTTCGCCGAGGCCCACAGCGCGCCGAAGTACGCCTCCCACGTCGGGAGCGTCTCGCCCGTCTTCGGGTCCCGGAAGTCAGCCGGCGTCAACCCGGCCGCCCACCGCTGCGGCACCGCGAGCGCCTCGGTGGCGACCTGCCCGTTGGTCAGCGCGCGGGCGGCAGCGTCCGTCAGGCCGATGATGCGGGTGAAGATCGACCGGCCGTCGCGCTTCGCCAGCCGGGCGCCCCGGACCAGCGGCACCACCGGCACCACCCCGAGGTTGTGCACGTCGCGGTCGACCTCAGCCCAGGCCGCGTTGCGCCGCTCCAGCCAGATCGTCTCGTTCGGCTGGTAGAGCGTGGCGTGTGCGACGCTGGGCGCAACGCTGGTGTCGGTGTAGAACTTTGCCGCGGCGACCGGCTGCCGGGTCCTCGGGGACAGCTCGACGGCCATCTCGTCGGACGACTCCACCGTGATCAGCGGAATCTCCGCCGTGCGCTCCCGGTCGTCGTCACCGCCCTCCGCCGACGGGGCGTCCGGGGTGTCCGCGTCGCCCGCCCCGATGGTCAGGAAGCTCGCGCCCCGCACGATCGCGTCCAGCTGGCCCAGCTTCGACTCGGCGTCCAGCCCGTTGGCCTGCCAGATCCGCCAGAGCTCCTCGTCCGCCTCGGTGGCGTCCGGCAGCTCGAACCCCTCCAGGGTCGTACGGGCAGAGATCTCATCGGCGTACGTGCCCGGCCAGGCCGCGATCGTCAGGAACCGGCGCAGCTCCGGCGGGATCGCCAGGCCCAGCTGCTCTACGCGCTGCTCGCCCTCGTAGTACGCCTCCAGCACCCGGTTACGGCGCTCCGTGCGCATCACCTTGATCTGGAGGCGGTTGAGCAGCGTCTTCTCGTCGTCGCTGAGAGCCACCCGAACCTTCCCCCCTGGCTAGCGGAACACGAGCACCGTGGTGTCGACAGGTGCGGCGGGAATCCACAGGCCGGCGGCGGTGACATCCCCGGCGGCCTCGTGGCACAAGATGGACGTCACCGCCGCATCGATCTTGCGACCGTCCTCAGGCTTGGTCAGGACGTACCGCGGGTTGTCCTTGGTGCCGCCTGGGCGTGGGTCCTTGTGAGTCGCTTCGACGTGGTCCCTGGTGGTCGCGCAACCGTCGTGCGAGAACGTCGAATTCGCCTTCGTGATGTCGGTGAGCAGCCGCTGAGCGGCGGCATGCATCTGCACCACCCGGTTGGTGTACCAGCGGATGACGACCTGCTCGCCGTACTTCGCCGCCCAGGAGTCGATCTCCGTCGTCCACCAGGCCGGGTCGGCGTACATCCGCACCACCTGGAACCGGCGCATCAGCTCGGCGAGCGCACTGGCGACCTCAAGACGAGGCACCTGGCCACCCCAGTCGGCCGGGTCCCAGATCGTCGGCGTCCGCGACCCGACCGGCCCGTACATCGGGGTGAACTGGTAGCCATCCTCGGTTTCGGCCCGGATCGCCGTCCAGTCGTCGATGTCCGAACCGTCGAAGCCGAGCACCACCATCGTGCCGTCCGGCACCGACCGCACCGACTCGCGGGCATTCCACGTTTCGATGTCCTCAAGCCAGACGCCGGCGCCGGCCTTCATCCGGTTGCCGTAGAACCGCTCGGCCTGGGCAAGCTCGCCCTTCTCGATCAGTTCGTTCGCGAAGCCCTCGATCGCGTCGAGGTGAACGTGCTTCGACCCGGCGTACACGATCTGGTGGATCTTCCGCCGCTCAGCCTTGTTCTTGTAGCTGAGGTGCGACGGCGGGGGTCGGTAGAACTTGAAGATCCCCGGGGCCTTCGACTGGTAGGACATCTGGGCCTGCGACCGCTGCGTCGGGTCGAACGCGTTCGTCGTCTCCTGCGAACGGCCCTGCATGCCCGCCAAGCCACGGTTCTGCGTATCACCGACCATGGTCATCTTGTTCTGCTTAGTCCAGATACCGGTCTCGTCCTGCGCCGCGTACGTGATCGGGTTACCAAGGCGGGACTGCGCGCTGGAGGTCACGACGTCGATGCGGTTCAGCTCCGGGTCGTCGTCGTCAGTGCCCAGAATCCGGGTGAACTCCTCGCCGACCCTCATCTGGTCCGACAGCGGCCCCTGCTTGATCATCGACTTGAGCGGCCGGTAGATGTTGTCCGTCTGGTCCGAGCTGGTCGCCGTGATCTGGATCAGCGGAGTCGGCCAGCGCATCGCCATCGGCTCACCCGGCGCGTACTCGTACTCCCAGCCACACCCGCAGCCGTGATCCGAGCACGCCCAACCGTCACCCCGGCCTGCCCAGCCCGCGAACAGTGCCGGGCCGACAGCCTCAATCGCCACGCCAGTCGCCGACCACGGGCCCTTGCCGGTCTTCTGCGGCGCGATGACCAGCGACCGCCGGTGGTAGAACGCGGTGCTCAGCAGCGGCTGCTCGGGAATCCACAGCGCGTCCTCCCGGACCCGGTAGTGGTTGAGCGTGCACCACTCCTGCCATGGGTACATCTCGAACGGCTGACCACGGCGGAAGCCGTCCGGGACGACGCAGTGCGCACCCACCCAGTCGATCGTGATGAACAGGGTAGGCCAGGCGACCACGAACTCAGGCGCCTCCACCGACGACCTTGAACCGGTCGCGGGCCAGCGACCGGGCTGGCACCGTGGGGGCTTTCTCCTCGCGCTTCGCAGCCACCTGGTCGGCGGCGATCTTCCAGCCGTTGAAGGCCAACCCTGCCGGCGTCAAGCCGATCTGGTCGGCAAACCGGTGCAGCGAGTTCTTATCAGCTGCGGTTCCTTCCGCCGACTCGCAGATCACCGAGGTTCGCACCCACATGGCGACCGCGTGCCAACGCCACGGCTCCACCGACCAGGCGGCGGCCTGGGGGGTACGCCACGCCCAGGTCCACAGCGCCAACTCGCGCTTGCGACGGGCTGCCGTGGCCTTCTCGTCGAACTCCTTGACCCGCTGCTTGTCCACGAAGTAGACGTCGTACACCGGCACTCGCGGCAGCGGGAACGTCGGCACCTTCCCGTCGAACCCCGCGGCGGGCAGCGCGGTCAGGGACACCCCTCGCTTGGCGGACTTCTGCGACGTCGGATCCGGCTGTGGGCCGGACCGGTTACGGGCACCACCGGATCCCATGATGATCTCCCTCAACCGCCTTGCGCGGCATCGGCGGTCGTCACCTTGCGTGACCAACCGTGGTCGTTCTGGAAGTTTGAACCCTGCGGACCTCGAAGAGACCTCCCCGGCGGTCCTCTGACCTGGGGGTCCGTGGGGGAGTCCCCCCACCCCCGATTACCCAGAGTGATGGTCGGCGGGGTCACCCGAGTTGCTGAGGTAGTCGATGACGGCGATGTCGATCCAGTCGGCTCGCTCGCGCAGTTCACCCACCGTCGTGTGGTACGCGACCGCCGTCTCGTACTGCTCGGGTGTCAGCTCGTCACCCATGGCCAGGGCAAGCGCCTCCACCTCGTCGGCGCGACCGCGCATGAGGGCGACGAGGTCGGGCGCGCTGAGGTAGACGGTGCCGTCGATGGTGCGGGCCTCGATGGTGGTGCTCACCGGTCGCGCCTCCATCCTCGGTTACAAGATCGATGTTCGGGTCCGCGCCAGGTGGTGCGGTCGTCGGTGTGCCCGAGGTCCCACAGCTGGCCCGGCTTGATACGCCGTTCGGGCATGACGCAGGTCGGGGCAGCGCAGTCCACCTCGCCGCGTTCGACGGCGGGCCGCCAGCGTTCGCGCTCCTGCTCGTGGGCGGGGCCGTATCCGCGCTGCTGGCGGGTGCCGCGTGCCCGGTCGGTGGCCCGGGTGTGGGTGGGGCACCTTCCGGTGCTGACGAGCTCCGGGCAGCCGGGGCTCGCGCAGACCTTGAGTGCGCGCGGCACGGACCCTCCTGTCGGCTTTCCGTCGCGGGCTGGACCCCGCATCAGCGGGTAATCACCCTGGCCGGATGCGTAGATCCCTTGCTGTCGTGGCCGTTGCGGTCGTCCTGCTCACCGGGTGCGGTACCGACGAGAACCGCGACCAGGAACCCTCAGCCAAGCCGCCAGCCTCGTCAGGCGATGCCGTCGACCCGACAGCGTCGGCGCCGGTGCTGGAGGGTGCCCCGTCGTCTACGGCCCGCTGGCCGGACGGCATCACGGCACGCCTGCTGAAAGTGGAGCGGGTGCCGAACGACTGGGGTGTGGACGTGGCGAAGAGCTGGGCCATCATCCGGGTGCGGCTGGAGGTCGCCAACACCGGTGCGGCCCCTGTGCCGGTGGACGGTGCAGGCTACATCCATCTGTTCTACGGCGTGAACCGGACGCCTGCGGACGGCCCGACTGGGTACGCCTACCCCGACCCGGAGGAGGAACGTGAGAAGGGGTTGACCTCGAAGAACCCTACGCGGATCGTGGCCGGCTCGAAGGTGGTGTTCACCCAGTCTTTCAAGGTGCCGGTCGCAGAGCTGGGGTCGTTGACCGTGTCGGCGGAGCCTCCCGCCGAGGAAGGCTTTCGTGACCCCTACGTCTTCGTCGGCGTGGACAAGGTGCTCACCGGGGTGAAGTGAGGGTGTGCGGGCCGGCCACCACCGCCAGCAGCCGGCCCGCTCTCCCCGCACCCCTGCACGTCCCGTCCCTGGACGCACGACAGCCCGGCGGGACCTGAGTGGTCGACCTACCGGGCTGCGGGCACACCTCGCCTACGAGGTGGATGAACAAATGATCAGGCGGCGGGGGTGGTCAGGTCAAGTCGGCGGGGTCGTCCGCGTGTCGAGGTGCGGGTGGCCAGCTCGATGGCGGCGGCCTCGTCGATGGGCGAGTAGCCCTGGACGGTGGTGAGGCCCTTGCGGTCGCGCCACCGTCGGATCATGGCGGGGGTGACGTCGGGGCCGAGGCGCTCGGCGAGGTCGGCGGGGGTGCCCCACTCGCGTCCGTTGACGGTGATCACAGAGCCTCCCCCGTAGTGATGATCTTCTAACAGAATCGTCATTATGATGCGCCGCATTTGCGGCCTTATCGGACACGGGACCGTTTTATGACGGGTATCAGGTGCCGGTCGGCCGGGTGAGCGACCGCTCCAGGGCGGCCACGTACGCGCGGCCGTCGGGGCTGGTCCGCCAGCAGGGTTCGACGGCGGCGGCGCGAAGGCGGTCGAGGTAGGGGGAGATCACGGGCACGTATCCCCAGACGTAGCGGGATCGCCTGCGTCGGGTGAGCCGGCGGCGGAGGCTGCGCGTCATGGTCGTCTCCTCGGGTCGGGTGGCCCGGGGCGCGCGTGCACCCCGGGCCGGACGGGTCAGGCGGTTCGGCACGGCCCCCGCGACCGCGCCGAGGTGTGGTCATCGCATCGGGGCGTAGTGCTCGCCGGAGCAGCCGGCGGCCGGGTGGACGTCGGCCACGTCCGCACAGCCGGCTTCGGCAATCGCTTGGTGGTCGTCGCAGGAGGGGAGGGCGACCCAGCCCCAGCCGGGGGCGCGGCCGATGATGTGGACGGTGGCGGCTTGGGTGCAGGGCGGGGCGTCGAGGTCTGCGGCGTAGGCGCAGCCGTCCGCGGTGTCGCTGGGGAGTCCGACGAAGGGCTTCACCGGGTCGCCCCCGCGACCGCACCGAGCACGGACGCCTTGGGCCAGATGCCGTTGCAGGCGGCGCACACCACGGCCCGGTCCGTCTCCGGCCCGACAGTGGTCACCTCCAGCCGTCGCTGGCGGCAGTCGGGGCAGGGGTGCGGCCCGCTGAGCGCCACTCTGGCGGCTCCGATCCGGAGCACCCGGCGTGCGGACTGGTCGAGGTGACTCAGGGCCTCAGCGGTCTTCTGGGCGGCGTGGGCGGACATCGCCGGGATGGCCCGACGGATGCGGGTCACCGGGTCCATGCCGGGCGCACCCGGGAGCGTGCCGGCGACGGGGTCCAGGGCGCGGAGGAGGTCGCCGAGTGCGGCGGCGGCCGGGTCGGGTCGGCCGGGGGCCCATGCGCCGATGGCGAGGTCCGCAACGGGGTCGCCGTGGCCGCCGAGGCCGTGCCGGCGGCCGAACTGCTGGGACGGGATGCCGATGTCGATGCTGCCTCGGTCGCCGTCGACGGCGTCGGCGATGGCCGCGCGGGCGGCGGTCTCCAGGCGGGCCAGGGCGTCCGCGAGGGAGTCGGCGGCGGCGGTGGCGTGCAGGTGGTGCGAAGAGGTCACAGCAGCTCCATCAGCGAGGGTTGCGGGGTGTGGTCGGCGAGCGCCCGGTCGGTCGAGGCGATCCGGTGAGCGCCCGTGCGCCGGCCGGCGGTGCGTGCGGGGGCGGCGAACAGCGGGGTGACGGTGGTGTGGCAGGTGCAGTCGCACAGCCACCGGCAGGCGCGGCCGGCACGCCATACCGGGGTCAGGGCGGCGTGGTGGTTGCTGCTGACGATGTACGTCTCGGGGTCGGGTTGGCCGTGGCGGTGCCATTCCTGGGTGCGGGGGCACTGCCCGCAGTTGCCGTTGCCGCAGTGGCCGCTGGGGCCGCCCTGGCAGGGGCAGCGGGTGGGGTCGGGGGTGGCGGCGAGGTAGCCGGCGGTGAGGACGGTGTCGCGGATCCATGCGGCGACGTCGGCGGGGATCATGCGGCGTTCCGGGCGGCGCGTTTCGCGGCGGCACGTCGGCGGCCGGTCATCCGGGCGGCGGTGGTCGGTGCGGCGGCCCGGTCACCACCGGGGGCGGCACGGCGGTCGCGGCCCCACAGGGTGGAGGGCTGCTCGCCGTCGTGCCAGAGGACGAGGAACCTCTGGCGGGCGCGTCGGACGGCGGCGCAGAACGTGTAGTAGCGCATACCGAGGGCGTCGGCGGCCTTGGCGTAGTCCTCGTGGGCGGCCAGGGCGAGCAGGGTTTGCCGGTCGGCGTCACGCATGCACGACCAGATCTGCCACAGGCCGAGGCTGTCGACGACCCGGTCTTCGTGGGTGTGGGTGACCTGACGCAGCGCCCAGTAGCGGACGGCGTTGACGGCGGTGTCGTTGGTGTGGTGGGAGACCCCCCGGTGCCGCATGTCGTCTTGGGTGGCGGCGTGCAGGACGTAGCGGGCGTAGCGGAGCAGGTCCTGCCGGGTGGGATTGTCGGCGGCGTAGAGGTGTTCGGCGACGGCGGACCAGGCGATGTCGTACCGGTCGTGGTAGTCGGCGGCGTGGTGGGACCAGTCGGTGGCGACGGCGTGGCGGGCGATCTCGTGGAGGTCGGCGAGGTTGTAGCCGTGGCGGAGTTCGTGCATCAGGACACCTCGGGGATGTGCAGGGTGGTGATGGGGCGGCCTTGATAGGTGGGCGCGGCCGGCTCGGTGTCGGCGGCGGGCAGCGGCGGGCGGTCGGCGGCTTGCCGGTCGGCGTCGAGGCACTGGCTGTGGTTGACGCACCAGTGCTGACCGAAGGCGGTGATCCCGCCGGGGAGGTGGGCGGCGGCGGCGATACCGCGGGCGAGGGCGTTGAACACGGCGGCGGTCTCACCGCGTTTGCCGCCCCGGAACTGGAGGATGTCGCCTTTGTGGGCGACGGTGTCGGCGCTGTCGGCGGCCCAGCGGCGGATGCGGTCGTCGCGGTGTGCGGGTGGGAGGGCGGCAAGTTCGAGGATCCAGAGGGGCACGGCGGCTTGCAGGGCGATGATGAGGCCGTCACTGCTGGGCGGGGCGGTCACCGGGTCCTCCAGGTGCGGGCTGCGGCGAGTGCGAGGGTGGCGGCCACCCCCGCCACCAGTGCGGCGGCGAGGGCGGCCAGACGACGGCGGGTCACGTGAAGCACGAGCTGTTGTCGCATTCGGCGTCGTCCTCAGTACCGGTGAGTTCGTCCTGGGCCATGACGACCGCTTCGGCGAGCGGACGCCCGTGCCGGGTGAGGTAGACGGGGTCCTTGCCGATCTCGCGGCGGGTGCGGTTGATGCGCTCTTCCAGGTCGCAGGCTGCGGCGAACTGCTCGGGCCTGTCCCGGCGCTCTTCGGCCCAGGTCGCCAAACGCTTCATCGGGCAGAACCAGCAGGCACTTTTGGGCGGGATGGGCAAGCCGGCGAGGCGGATGATGCGGGCGCAATCGTCGCGTCGCATCGGCGGGTTCTGGTCGAGCAGCGGGTAGACGGGGCGCTCGTAGGGCTGGGCTTTGCGCTGGTTGACGCGCCACACCTCGTCGAGGCTGATGCCGATGCCGACGACGGCGGGGTTGTCGGTGCTGGCCCCATGCTGGCGGAGCCACTTGCCGACGACTTGGATCTTGAATTGGGCGGTGCAGGTGCGGTTGCCGGGTGCGCCGTTCGCCATCCGTACGGGGATCTCAACGGAGCGGGAACCCTCGCGGTGCAGCTTGGTGTACAGGGTTTCCCGGGTGCCGTCGCGGCGAGCGCGGTGCAGCTCGTGGAGCTGGATGCCGTGCAGCGCGGCGTAGGGCTTGGCGTACTGCTCGACGTACTCCAGGGTGGCCGGGTCTTCGCTGTCGTCGCCGACGTTGGCGAACAGGAAGATCGGGAAGTCGATGCGGCCGGTGGCGGCCAGCACGAGGGCGGCGGTGGATTGGACGCCTCCGCCGTAGCTGAAGGTACGCAGTCCCTGCACCGGTCAGCCCTCCCGCGTGCTGGCCGGGCTGTTGGCCGGGCACGACGCGGCGAAGTGGCCACCCCGCATCGTCTCGGACGGCCCGTGCAGCTCACACCCGGTCGCCTCGGCGGTGCGCACCACGTACCCGCAGGGGGCTTTGGGGCAGGGGCAGGTGGCCTCCAGGTCGGACGGGCCGGTGCCGCGGGTGACGTGGTAGCCGGTGGGCGGTCCGCCGAGGTGGTCGTCCACGCGGCCGGCGGCCACGGCGGCCTGGTGCTGGGCGGCGTCGCGCTCGATCTGCGCGAGGGTGGCGGCCTTGGCCAGGTCGGCGTACTCGGCCAGTGCCGCCCGCCACTCGTCGACCTCGGTCACCCGCACCCAGCCGGTGCGCAGGCACGGCTCCCCGGGGTGGCTGGTGATGCACATCTGTCGGACGGCGGAGGTGAGGGCGGCGGCGAGCCGCTCGGCGACGTCCAGCGCGCGGGCCGGGCCGGAACCGGGGGACGGCGCGTGCACCGCCGGCTGGCTGTCTCCCGCGTCGGGCCCGTAGGTGTCGATGAGGCATTGGCGGCATTCGTCGTCGAGGCTGACGTCATGTTCGCATCGGCCGACCTCCTCTTCCTCGTCCTCGGGTTCGGTGGCCAGCATCAGGGCGGTGCAGGTCTGCCCGTACTTGTCGTGGATCTCGTCGAGGGTGTGCAGCCCGTAGAGGGGGTGCTGCCAGCGGCCGTCGGGGGCGGTCCGCCAGATGACGTCGCGGGTGTCGATGCGGACGCTCTCAGCCCGCTCCATGGCGTCGGCGAGGCGCTCGCAGTCGTCCCGCTCGGCGGTGCCGTCGTCGTCGGGGTTGTCGGCCCAGGCGTCGAGGCGGTCGGCGGCCCAGCCGATGCCGAAGCCGAGGGAGTCGGCGGCGTGGTCGTCGGCGAGGAGCCGCAGGTCCCGGGCGGCGGCGCGCAGGACGGCCGGGAGGACGGCCGGGTTGTCGGCCGGGGCCGGCTCGCCGACCGTGTCGTGGGCGGCCCATGCCCGGTCGGCCTGCTCGGCGAGGTCCCGCAGCCGGGTCAGCAGGGTGCCGTTGGCGCGGAGCTGCTCGCGGAGTCGGTCGGCAACGCTCTGGGCGTGGTCGAGGTCGGCTGTCACGTTGTCGAGCTGCTCCCGGGCCTTGTCGCGTTCGCGGATCACCTCGTCGCGGTCGCGCATCATGGCCCGTCCGTCGGCCTGCTCGCGGTGGAGCTGGATGCGGAGGTCGTCGCGCTCGACCTCCAGCGCGTGGGCGGTGGCGCGAGCCTGGTTGAGCCGGCTGGCGGTGGAGTCGCGGTCGACGGCGCACTGCCGGATGAGGTCGGCGACGGAGGCGACGGGGTGGGCGTAGCCGGCGGCGTTGAGGGCGGCCCAGGCGTCGGTGATGGTGCTCAGTGCCTCGTCGCGTTCGCGCTCGACGGTGATGGCGATGCCGTGGGCGCGGTGAGCTTCGGCCCGGAACTGGTCGCGCTCGACTTCGACGTCGTGGGCGGCGGCCTGGGCCTCGGCGAGCTGGGCGGCGGTGGACAGCTCGGTGGTGCGGAGCGGGATGCGGTCGGTGTCGGGCACGGCGGTCTCCTCAGGCGGTCGCGGGCTGGCGGGTGGCGGGCTGGTCGAGGCAGCAGGGCTGCCCGATGGGGGCGGGGCAGCCGTGGAGGCAGGTGCCGCAGGCGGTCTCCTCGCGGGGGCAGCCGGCGGGCGCGTTGGGGCAGCAGGGCGGGATGCCGGCGGGCTGCCCGGTGTCGGTGACGTAGACGGTGGTGGGCGGGGTCGGGGGCACGGCGGTCTCCTCAGGCGATGTCGTGGGCGGGGAGGTGGACGTCGACGACGGGCCGGTCGAGGGGCGGCTCGTCGCGGTGCGGGCGGCCCGGGATGGTGTCGATCGGCTCGGGCTCGGCGGCGGTGAGCTTGCCGAGGGCGGACCGGAGGATCGGCTCGTCGCCGAGCTGGAGCCAGGCGCGGGCGGAGTCGGCCAGGGCGCGGATCTCGGCGGGGGTGAGGGCGAGCAGGGCGGCCCGCGTGTCGGCGGCAGCCGCTTCCTCGGTGGGCACGAGGGTCAGGGCGAAGCCGAGCGCCCCTGCGTAGGCGCGGAGTTTCTCGACGCGGGGCAGGTTGTGGCCGCATTCCCAGAGGGAGAGTGTGGCGAGGTTGAGGCCGGTGGCGTCGGCGACGTCGGTGGCGCGAACGCCGAGGATGGTGCGCAGGGTGCGGAGTTCGGCGATGAGCGGGTCGACGATGCGGTCGGCGGATTGGCGTCGGCTGGTCATCGGGTTACCTCGTCGTCGGCGGGGGTGATGTCGTTCAGCGGCGGCTGCGGGATGTAGCCGGCGTCGGCGAGCAGGCACAGGAACCGCTCGCCGGTCATCACCACGAAGCCCTGCCCCGGGGACGCCTTGCCGCGGCGCTTGATCCAGGCGGCCCCGACCGACGCCCGGTCGTTGCGGCGTTCGGTCTCGGTCTCGTCGAGCCACGCGGCGAGTTCGGTGCGGGCGGCGCTCTTCGCCTCGATGACCACCCCGGGGATGCCGGCGATGTCACCGCGGTCCTTGACGCCGTTGAGGGTGCGGCGCTCGGCGTACGGCACCCCGTTGGCGAGGAGGTAGCCGACGATGGCGGATTCCCAGGCGGTGCCCTTGCGCTTGCTGGCGCTCATTTCTCTCCGATCAGGTCGTCGAGTGTGAGTTGGGTGGGACCGGTGCATTGGTGTTCGGCGTGGATGGTGCCGCGCAGGGTGTTGGCGGTAATGCGTTCTGCGTCGCGGTGAATGAGGTGCCGGTTGCTGGTGAGTACGTAGGTGGCGAGTCCGTTGAGAAGTGCGGCGATTTCTGCTTGGCGGTCGAGTAGTGGGGCGGCGTTGACGCGGGCGGTGAGTCCGTCGTCGAGGGCGGTGAGGAGTGCTGTGTGGCAGCGGTGGCAGCGGGTCTCGGTGGCGGTGGTGGAGGCGAGGTGCCGGTGCCGTGGAGGGGTGTCTGCCGGGTTTCGGGCTTTCTCGGGTTTTTGGCGGCCAGTCATGGAAGCCGTCCCCACCGCTCCGTGACGCTGTGTAGTTGCTTCGTCGTACGCGGGCGCGCGGGGGGCCGAGAGAAACCCGAGAAACCCCGAAACCCGGCGGCGGTCTCCATCACCTGTCCTGCTCCGTCCTGATTTGCCACTCTTTCGACTTGTCGCTGTTCTCCCCGACGCACCGGACCGCAAGCCCGTCCGCCCACCGGCCCTCCCGGTTGCGCAGCCACCACCCGAGGGACTTGGCGATGCCCGTCGGGCCCTTCGGCGACTTGGCGGCCTTGGCGGCCAGCTCGTCCGGAAGCGCGTCTGCGGGGATCAGCCCGGGGGTGATGAGGTTGCCGGTGTCGAGGTCGCCGAGCAGTTCCTTGGCGGTCCAGACGCGGTCCTTGTACGCCTTGTGGACGGCGGCAAGGAATAGCGCCCACTCGTCGTCATCGGTGCCGACTTCAACCTGTGTCGTTGGGTGATCGAATTGCCCGTCGATTCCGGCCACGGTGAGAATGCCGTCGACGGTGCGAACCCATCGGGCATAACTGTCGCTGGCCCGTTCCGCCGGAAGCGGCTTCCCCGCCGCGACCCACGCCCGCACGAGGGTGAGCAACGCGTGGAGCAGTTCTCCCCGCCGTTCCTTCACCCACGTTTCGAGGTTGTCGATGGCGAACCCGGTACGCAGCTCCGGGTTGGGGCGGCCGGGGTCGATGACGGTGCGGATGGTGCGGCGCGGCAGGTCACCGCCGATGCTGATGTTGTTGCCGGTGACGGTCCAGATGCGGTCGTTGTTGCTGCGGGTCCAGGACGTGGTGCCCAGGGGGCGGTCGTCCCACAGGTTGGTGGTCAGCAGGCCGGCCAGGGTGCTGCTCTTCAGGGCGCCGGAGACGTTGTCGAGGATGACGACCGGGCCGGTGGTGATGGAGAGGATCGCGGTGATCTGCTTGCGCAGTTCGTCGTCCTGCTCGGGCAGTTCGGCGCGGAACACGCCGCCGTGGATGTGCCGGGCCAGGTTGGCGAGCAGGGTCTTCCCGGAGCCTGGCTGGTGGGCCTCGATGGCGTGGAGCTTGTACGGCGGCGGGGTGAGCATCCGCAGCAGCGGGGTGAGCAGAGCGCCGAGGTAGTTGGCCCGGTAGTGGCCGGACACGAACGGGAACCCGTCGACCATCTCCAGCAGCAGCTTGACGGCGTCACGCACATCGCTGTCGGCGGGCCGATCAGGTACGCGGGGCACCACCAAGCCGGGCTCCGGCAGGTGGAGCAGCCCGGTGGCCTGGTCGTAGCCGGGCGCCTCGATGAGGGTGCCGTCGGCGCGGACGACGGGGGTGTGGATGACACCTCGCAGCGTCCGGAGGTTGGGCAGCATGTCGGGTACGTCGAGGGCGGTCCGTGCGGCCGACCGGGGGAACAGGGCTTGCACGGGGACGTCCTCGTCGCCCTTCTTCGTCCAGCGGAAGCAGCCGTAGGTGTAGGTGATGCGGCTGGCGAGGTTGGAGTCGTTCACGGGGCGGATCTGGGCGGGGCCGTCGATGTTGAGTTCGTTGTCGGTGAGCGGCACGTACCCCTCTTCGCCTTCGCGGGGGGTGTGGACGACGGCGTCGACGCGGCGGAACAGGCCGGCGAGGCGGGCCCGGCCGGCTTCTTCGCGGAGCCAGTCGGCGGCGACGGCCGCGTTGGACACGTCGACCTCGGGGCTCCAGATGCGGGGCGGCGTGCGCTGCGGTGCGGCCGGCGCGGCGGGTTCACCGGCTGGGGTGGGTCCGGCGGTCGGCGTGACGGCCTGGTCGTGGTGGGGGCCGAGGATGTCGCGGAGCATCTGCCGCTGCTCGGTGGCCGGGTCGGCGAGGGGGCTGCCGTAGCCCTGCTGGCCGAGGGCGCGGGCGGCGCTCTTGTGGTCGCCGCCGAAGTGCAGGGCCGCGTATGCCCCGAACTTGCTGTACGACTCACCGCCCTCCAGCGGGCTGGCGCCGGTGGTGAAGACGTGCAGCTTGTCGGTGCCGAGCGCGTTGGTGCTGGCGCTGATGCCGGTGGGCTTGCCGGGCCGGGTCCAGTACGTGACGTCGTCCTGGGTGTAGTGCTCTCGCCAGCCGGCCGGGCCGAGGATCTGCGGCCAGGTGGCGCGCGCGTTGAAGTCCTCGCCGGGGTGCACCTGGCCCGGCGCCCGGGTGGCCGGGCCGCCGACGATCGGGTTAAGAGCGGCGGTGGGGGGCGTGTCGGGGGTGATGCGGGTGGTGGCGGCGGCCAGGGCGTCAACGAGCTGCTCGTAGCGATACCGGTGGGGGGTCGCCCCGACGATGCGGCAGGGGCGGGCGAGGCCTTCCTTGCGGTTGACGGTGCCGGGGATGCGGAGCACCCGGGCGAGGTCGCCGACGCCGCGGCCGTACCGCCAGCCGAGGGACGCGGCGGCGTGCTCGATGACCCGCTGCCAGTCCTTGGCGAGCCGCTTCGCGGCGTCGAGGGTGTCTGGGGTGACCGGGTACGGCTGGTCGAGCAGCCAGATCGGGTAGAGGCCGCCGCCGGAGTGCACCCAGATGGTGGGCTCCGGCAGGCCGGTGGCGGCGATGACGGCGCGGCCAGCGGTCTCGTCGGGGGGCAGGTCGTGTTCGGCGTGGCCGGGGCCGGCGAGATCGAGATCAGCCCAAAGGGCCGGCAGTGCGGCGGAGTCGGCGGCACCACCGCGCTGCCCGGCGGGCAGGGGTGCGGTGAGGCTGGTGACGCGCAAGTAGATGCCCTCGCGGCCGGCCTGGTCCAGTTGGGCGACGTAGCCGGTGGCGGTGTCGAGGTCGCTGGCGTGGAAGGTCCGCCCGGCCCAGTCGCCGGTGGAGCAGATGTGCACGTGGCCGGGGCTGTCACCGTGGATGATGCCGAGCCAGCGGCGTACGGCGACGGTGTCGAGGCTGACGTCCACGCCGTGCCCTGCCGTGACGGTCATCGATGCTCCGATCTGGGTGGGCCGGCCCCCACCCCGACGGGGGCGGGGGCCGGTGGAAACGGTTGAGCGGGGTGGGTCAGAACGGGATGGACTGGCCGGCGGCCGGCGACATGGCGGCGAGGATGGCCCGCTGTTGCGCCTCGGGCAGGGCAGCCCACTTCGTCGGGTCCATGCCGGCCGGGCACGGGATGGCGACGGCGGCGGGCTGGGTGATGCCGAGGGATTGCGCCGCCGGCGAGGCCGGGGCGGCCTGCGGTGCGGGCTGGGCCAGCATCGGGGCGGCCTGCGGCGTGCTCTGGGCGCCGAGGAGGCTGCCGGGGTCGACGGCGGGGGTGCCGTACTCGGCGGCGAACTCGAACGGCGACCCGGTCGCACCGGTTCCCCCGGTGCGACGAACGGCGAGCCGTCCGCCGATGGCCAGGCCCGGGGCGTTCACCCGCTGCACTGCCTCGCGGACGGGCTTCATCATGCGGGGCGAGATGTGCAGCTTCCGCTTGCCGTCGTCCTGCGCGTTGGAGGGGTCGCGCATCTCCGTCTGGAGGGTGACGACGATCTGCATCTTCGGGTCGCCGCTGGGCCAGAAGTCGAGCTCCTCGGAGTCGAACTTCTTCATCTGCTCGACCTTGGGCTGTTCGACGATGGTGCCGATCACGGTGTAGCCGATCGGCTCGTCCTTCCATTTGATGGACTTGATGCCGCCGCTCATGAGCAGGTCGTTGGCGTCCATGTCGATCTCTCTTCCTGTGAGGGGTGCTACGCGACGAGGCCGCGGAGCTGGCTGGTGATCTTCTGGTCGGTGTCGCCGGGGCAGCCGGTGGCATCGGCGGGGCCGCCGACGCGGCGGAACGGACACCAGTCGCACGCCTTGCCGGGGGTGGCCGGGACCGCCGGCCAGAGCTCGGGGTTGGCGGCGAGGTTGAGGCCGTTGACGCCGATGAGGTCGTGGGTGGCGTAGAACCGATCGACGGCCCATTCGGCGATGTCGGGCCGGTATTCCTCGGTCCACTCGGCGCTGTCGGCGTAGTCGTGCGACCGGGCCAGGAATACGAGGCGGACGTAGCGGACCGGCCTGCCGGCGCGCTCGTGGCCGCGTCCGTAGAGGTGGGCCTGGACCCGGTACTCGGGCTTGACGAGCTGGTCGTTGGGGACGGTCTTCCGCTTGACCGCCCGGAGCGCGGTGACGCCGGTGTACTTCCAGTCGACGACCATCTGCGCGTCGAGGTCGTACGCGTCGCCGTGGCCGGTGATCGGGTCGACGTCGGGCAGACCCGGGTCGACGGTCAGCTTCTCCTCGATCAGCCACCGCTGCCGGCCGAGCTGCGCGTTGTGGAACCGCAGGGCTTCCTCCATGAGCCCGTGCACGGCGGTGCCCTGCATGGGCGCCCACGGGGGGCGTTTGTCCTCCGGCTGCCGGGCTACGCCGACCAACTTCATGGCGATCTGCCGCTGGCACGGCGTTCCCAGCTCGGACGGACCGAGGCGGGTCTGTTGGCTGCGGGGCCGGGACGAGTCGAGCTGGGTGAGGACCTCGCGCATCTCGTCGACGGTCGACGGCGGCGGGCCGGACGGCACCGGGGCGACGGCCGGCTCGTCGATGCGCAGCGACGCGATGAGCGCGGCCAGCTCGGCGTCGGAGACGGCGGCGGTCATGCGAGCACCCCGTTCAGGGACGGCACGATGACCGCCTGGTGTGAGGCCCGGGTGACGGCGGTGTACAGCCACCTCCGCCCGTTGATGTGTCCCTCGATGGACGCGGCGGCCGGGCCAAGCGTCTTCGCGTGCTCCCGGTACGCGGCGCCGTAGAACACCGACGACTCGTCGACGACCAGGACACGCTGCCACTGGGAACCCTGGCTCTTGTGGGTGGTGATGGCCTGCGCGTAGGTGGCGGCGACGACCGTGCCGCGTCCGTCCCGCTTCGCCTGGCGCTCGCCTTCGAGGTCACGGAACCCGGCCGCCCAGCAGGTGAGCGTCCGCTCGTTGCCCTCGTCGTCCCGGACGACCAACTCGTACCGGTCGGCCCGGTCGCTCTCGTGGCTGTCGAGGACGTCGAACTGCTGGCCGTTGAACACCTCGGCCTCACCGGAGTTGGCGAGGCAGATGATGCGATCGCCGGTCTGCGGGCCACCGATCAGACCGCGCAGGGCGCGCAGGAGATGCACGGCCTGCCAGCGGGTGGCGTTGCGGCCGACGAGGACCTGGTCGAACGCGAGCAGCTCGGGGATCGTGAGCTGGTCGACGCGGCCGGACTCGCCGTCGCGTCCGGTCACCCCGTAGTTGCGCTGCCCCGGCTCGCTGTTGCGGATGGCGGTGGCCATCCGCGTGACGGGGCTGTCGAGCGCGCTGCGGTGGATCTCGGTGAGCAGGTAGTCGGGGGCGTGGTTGATGAAGTAGCCGCCGCCGTCGACGGGGGGAAGCTGCGCCGGATCACCGAGGCACAGGATCCGGCACCCCCGCGACAGGAGGTCCCGGGCCATCCGCTCCCCGACCATCGACACCTCGTCGAGGACCAGCAGGTCGGCGCTGTCCAGCTCGGTTTCGTCGCGGAGGATCCAGTCCGGGGAGTCGACCTTTGCCTGCTCGCGGCGGATCTCCTCCCGGAGTTCCTGCCGCTCGGTCGGGTCGATGGTCTCGCGGAGCTTCTTGTTGAGCTCGTCAAGCTTCGCCTTCACCTTTTCCACAGGCTGGTAGATGAGGCTGTGGACGGTGGATGCGCCGTCGCACCCCTTGCCGCGCAGCACGTACGCGGCCTTGCCGGTGAACGCGGCGTAGAGGACGTGGCGGACCATCAGCTGGTCGACGATGTGCCGGGCGAGGGTGGTCTTACCGGTGCCGGCGTAGCCGAATAGGCGGAATACCTGGCTGCTGGCGGACTGGTACCAGCTGGTGATGGCCTCGATTGCTTCGGTCTGCTGCGGGGCGAAGTCGAGGTCGGTCGTCCGCGGCGGGTGTGGGGCGCTGGCCTGTGTGCCGACGAGGTCGGCGAGGCGCAGGTCGATGTCGGTCATCGGTCTCCTCGGTGGGCGTGCTGGGGATCAGAGCAGCGGGGCGGGGTTAACGTCTTGGGGCGGCGAGCCTGGGTTGCCGGGGGTGGTCCAGTTCGTCACGCCGCCACCGACCCGACGTCGGCCCGCTGCCGGCGGACCTGGCGGCGTTCCCGCTCGGACAGGCCACCCCATACGCCGAACGGCTCGCGCCGGTCGATGGCGTCCTGCCGGCACTCGGCCTGCACGGGGCAGCGGGCGCAGATGCGCTTGGCGGTGCGGGTCGTGCCGCCCTTGTCGGGGTAGAACTCGTCGGTGTCGGTGCCCCGGCAGTTGGCCTGTTCGTGCCAGGCGGGCAGGGCGTCGAAGGCAAGGCGGAGGGTCGTCATGGCGTCTGCTCCGTCCGGGTGTCGTCGGGGCTGGTGAGGGCGTCCCGCAGGTCGGCGAGCACCTCGGCGGTGCCGGCCGGTCCGGGCCACTGCGGCGGCGGGGCGGCCTGGTCGCGGACGGCGGTGGTGTCCATGCGCCCGGTCAGCTCGTCGACGGGCGCGGGCAGCCACCGGTCGGCCCAGTGGGTGGGGGCGAGGGCGACCCGGTCGGCGGGGTGCAGCGGGTTGTGGTCCGGGGTGACCTCGCGGACGGTGCCGGCGCGGTGCCGTCCGGCGGGCTGGGCCTGCTGGCCGGTGAGCCAGGCGGCGATGCGGGTGCGCAGCGTCGGGCGGGTGGGCCAGGCGGTGACGGGGCTCGGGTCGACGGCGGTCACCGGGCCACCGCCAGGTCCCGCAGGTTCACCGGCAGGCCCTCGGCGGCGCACTCCCGGCAGCCGGCCACGCACACCTCCACCCAGTGGGTCCGCCGGTAGCAGAGGTGGCACAGCCGCTTGCCGTGGCTGGAGCAGCAGATGCCGATGGCGGCGGTGTCGGTGCAGCGTTCGCAGGGGTTGGCGGCAGCGGCGGCGTGGCGGGCCAGCATGTCCCGGTAGCTCTCTACCCCCGCGCACTCGTGGCCGTTGGAGCGGTCGAACACCTTCTGCGCGTTGCCGCGCCCGGTGGACGTCCAGCCGCAGTGCGAGCAGGTGACGCGGGCGCTGCTGCCCGAGGTGAAGAGGAACCGTCGCTGCTTCACCGGTTCACCGCCTCGGCGTCGTCGGCGTCGAGGGCGGCCCGCATCGAGCGGATCTGCTCCTCGGCGGCGGCCAGCTCCCGCTCCAGCCGGGCGATCGTGGCGTGGAGCTGGTCGGCGTCCTCGGCCCAGATCCGGGCCGTCTCGGCGACCTCGGCGGCGGTGGCCGCTTTGGCCTGGACGAGGCGGATGGTGGCGAACGCGGCCCACCCGGCGAGCGCCCACGGGCTGAGGTGGGCGGCCTGCAGGTCGCGGGTCAGCTCGAACCCGTAGACGGCCTCCCCGCGCTCGGCGAGCCGGCGGGCGGTTTCCGGGTCGGCGGCGAGGGCGTCGACGTCGGAGAGAGCGTCGACGGCGGCCTGGTCGAGGTGGGCGATGTCGCGGGGCGTCAGGTCGGTCATGCTGCTGCTCCGATCAGGAAGAGGGCGAAGGTCCACACCACGTCCAGCACCAGGTAGGCCAGCGCCCAGAGGGCGAGGCAGACGGTGACGATGGCGGTGAGGGCGGCGAGGGTGCGCAGGTCGTCGGCCATCAGGCACCGCCCCCGTTGGCGATCTCCAGCAGGACATCGGCGTGGCAGGGCTGGTCGAGCCGGCACCAGCAGGCGAGGTCCTTGCCGGCCAGGTGGGTGCGGATCTCGTCGGGCGTGACCTTGAGGAAGTGACCTCGGCGGCTGGGGTACGCCAACTGCATGCCCGGCGTCGGCTCCGTCAGGGTGAGCCGGAACAGCTCGACCAGCTCCTCGCGGGTGCCCCACCGGACGTGCGTCTCAACGACGTCGTCCTGGCTGAACCACATGTCGTGGCGCTTGCCCGCGCGGCTGAGGCGTCCCTCGTGGTCCCAGTCTCGGCCGAACCGCTCGTGGTGCCGGGGCCCGTAGTGGACGAGCCCCCACTGGCCCCGGTAGATGAACGGGTTGCCGAACAGGGTGGGCCGGCCGACGTACACCGCGCCGTCGGGCATCCGCCAGCCGGCGGTGCGCTTGCGCTGAATCCGCCGCATCACGCCACCGCCCGCAGCTGCCGGGCGGGCCGGTCGTACTGGGCCAGGTCCGCCCGCTGCTCGGCCGTCATGCCGGCGATCAGCTCGGCGATGCGGGCCTGCGCGGTGGCGGCCTGCGCACGGAGGCTGATCACCATCGCGACCGGGTCACCCGACAGGCCGAGGTCGTCCAGGGTGGGCGGCGCGTAGCCGTCCAGCGCCGGGTCGACAGCCACGGGGAACAGGTCGACGGCGTCGGCCAGGGCGAACGGGGTCGGCTCGGACGGCAGGGCGGTCAGCGGCCAGCGCGGGGCGACGTCCGGACCGGGCCGACCCGACGTGCCGGGGAACGGTGGCAGCGGCGGCAGGTCCGGCAGCGGGGTCGGGTCCGGGGCGGTCACCGGGTGCTCCGGGCGAGGTCCGCCAGCGCGTCGGTGAGCCGCATCAGCGCGGCGAGCCGGCGCTGCGACGCGGCCAGGTGCCGCCCCCGCACCTCGTCCGTCTTGTTGAGCGCGTAGGCGTAGTCCTGCTTGGCGTCGGCGTAGCGGACGGCCATCCGGACGACGGCGGCCTGGAGCCGCAGGGTGGTGGCGAGCGGGTCCGACTCAGCCGGCGCGGTGGTCGTGTCGGGTAGGGTCTGCTGCATCGGGACTCCTTGCTGATGGGTTGATGTCCTGGTGGAGCCCTCGCGCCGTGCCAGCGGCCGAGGGCTCGCGTGTGTCAGGCCGCGGCAGCGAGCCGGTCGCGGCGACACGTCCTGCACTCGCGCCGCGCGTAGCCCTTCGAGGTGCGCCGGGTGTACGTGTTCTCCGGCGTGTACTCGTGGCCCTGCGGGCAGTGCGTCTTCGCCGCGTTGTGGTGCGGCATCGTGTGGCGGCTGCGCAGCAGGTTGTCCCGCTGCGTCACCGCCTCCAGGTGGGCCGGGTTGACGCACAGCCGGTGCCGGCAGCCGACCCCACCCGGGCAGGTGGTGTCGTCGTTGTGGCAGGTGTGGTCGACGTGCAGCCCTGCGGGAACGGGCCGGACCATCAGCTCGTAGGCCACCCGGTGGGCGCCCTCGGCCTGCTTGCCGAACCGGCCGTAGCCGTCCTGGTCGCTGCTGCCCCGCCAAGGCCAACAGCCGTCGGGGCCGGCGGTCGAGTCGACCTGGGTGATGAAGGCGCGGAGCCTGCGCCGGTCGATGGCGATCATGCGGCCACGGCCAAGCCAGCGAGCGGGCCATTGAGGGCCGGCTTACGCCCGGCGGCCTCGATCAGCGCGACGTCGGCCGGGGAGAACCGCACCAGCCGGGACTCCGGGTGCTGGGTGAACGGCCACTCGCGGCTCTGGACGCGGACCTCGACGAACCTCAGCGACACGTTCAGGTATTCGGCCAGCTCCTGCTGGGTCAGGTGACGGTCGCCCATCACGCAGCAGCCTTCAGCAGGGTTCGGCGCTGCCGGGGACCGCCAAGATTCAGCGCCAGGCAGATCCGCTTGTAGACCGGCGGCGAGACGCGCCGCCGCACACCGGTTTCGATCTGGGAGAGGTAGGGGCGGCTGATACCGCAGGTGGAGGCGAACGACGCCAGCGACTCGCCCTGGAGCTTCCGCAGCTCCCTGAGCTTCGCGCCGTCGATTTCAACTCCGGCGTGGGGCGTGGTTTCCATACCCAGCATGTTAGCCAGAGTCAGCCATTGTTAGCAACAGTGGGCGGCTGAACATGGCCTACATTGTCCGAACGGCTAGCGTGTTGGCAACCCGTAGCTATGATCAGCAGCCGTTCGCTGGCACAATGCCGAACATGGATGAGCGCGGAGGGCAGGACCAGCTCGGGCAGCGGGTCCGGAGCCGACGGCTTGAGCTGGGATTAAGCGCCCGTGCGGCGGCCCAGGCGGCCGGCATCGACCGGAACACGTGGTCCTACCTCGAGAACGGCACACGGCGGACAGCCGAGTTCAACTACGCGGGCGTCGAGCGGGCACTGCGCTGGGCGCCGGGCAGCATCAGCGCCATCCTCGGCGGCGGCGAACCGACCGTGCTGCCGTCCGACATCCCGCCTGCCGAGGACGACGACGAGGAAATCGCGTTGGTCCGGACCGACCCGCGCCTCACCGACGACATGCGGCAGCGGATCATCCTCCTGATCCGCGAGCGCCGCGAGCGCGACAAGGCCGCCGCCCTGGAGGACACTCGACGGATGATCGACCTCTTCCGCCGGGGCTGACCCGGAGTGTGGATCGAGAAGAACGGGCCGTCCTGGCGGATCCGCGACATCATCGACGGCAAGAAGGTCACCCTGGAGACGGGCTGGCCGAACAAGACGGCCGCGAAGAAGCGCCTGACCACCCTCAAGGCTGACCAGCTGCGGGGCGACTTCATCGACCCCCGCGCCGGGAAGCTCACCGTCGCGGACTGGGTGGGGCAGTGGTGGCCGGGCCACGAGACCGGGCTCAAGCCGACCAGCCGCCAGTCGGAGGGTTCCCGGGTGCGGATGCACATCGTGCCGCTGCTCGGACACCTCGCCCTGGACGAGGTCGACAACCTGGCCATCCAGGCGTGGATCAGCAAACTGATGGCCGGCCTGCCGGACCTCGAACGACCAGGCAAGTGGGCGCGTCGGCCGCTGTCGGCGAAGACGACCCGGTCGTGCCATGGCCTGCTGCACAGCCTGATGAAGGCGGCTGTGCAGGCCAGGAAGATCCGTACCAACCCCTGCGGGGACACGAAGCTGCCCGAGCTAGTGCCCCGGGAGATGCGATTCCTGACCGAGCCGGAGGCCGGCCGGCTGCACGCCGCAGTGCCGGAGCACTGGCGGCCCCTGGTGCTGCTGCTCGTCTCGACCGGGCTGCGGTGGGGCGAGGCAGTGGGACTGCAACTCAAGAATCTCGACGTGCTCGGCGGCCGGCTGACCGTCGTCCGGGCGATGCACGAGATGTCCGACGGCAGCTTGATCTTCGGAACGCCGAAGACGGCGCGCGGCCGGCGAACGGTGACGTTCACGCCGAAGGTCGCTCAGGCGCTGGCACCGCTGGTCGTCGACAAGGAGCGTGAAGCGTTGGTGTTTACCACGCCGACGGGGAAGCCGGTGCGGTCCCGGAACTTCCGGCGGGGCTGGTTGGAGTGGACGTCGACGGCCGGGTTCGGAGGGCTGCGCATTCATGACCTGCGCCACACCCAGGCCGCCTGGCTGATCTCGGCGAACGTGCCGTTGTCAGCGATCTCGCAGCGACTCGGGCACAGCTCCATCGCGGTTACGGACGGGATCTACGGCCACCTGCTACCGCAGGTCGATGCCGGGATCCTGAGGGCGGTCGCCGAGGCGCTGGAGCACATCGACCCGGAGGTGCTCGCGGCTGAGGTGGACGACGAGACGGCGGGGGAGTTGCTGCCGGACATGGCCGACGAGATAGGGGAGGGGTAGGGGAAACGGGATGTGTCTAGATGGGTCTAGCTGCGGCCGGATGGGTCTGCGTCGCAGCTCACGGCCATCTCGATCCCCTGACCAGCCCTTCCGGGCGAGTTCAATTCCCATCAGTCACCCGGTTAGTGGATGTTATCCACCACAGGCCCCCTCACATGAGGGGGCCTGAGTCGTTTCCGGGCCTGAGTCGCCTCAGGGCCGGGGTGTCGTGCACGCGAACCGGCCCCCGCCTGGTGGCGGGGGCCGGTCCGGTGCGGTCTGCCGCAGGGGTCAGGGCGTCGGCTCGGCGCTCGGCGTCCCGGTGCTGTTCCCGGCGTCCGGCTGCCCGGCGTCCGGGTCGTACGGCAGTGCGCTGCCCTTGACGTACTGGTCCCAGCTCATGTTCCAGTCGGTCCAGCCGTTGCCGTTCTGGAGCTTGCGCTCGGTGCCCTTGACGGTGATCGGGTCACCGACCTTGGTGTTGGCGAACAGCCAGGCTCCGTCCTTCATCGACACGTTCACGCAGCCGTGCGAGACGTTCGTGCTGCCCTGCTGCCCCTCCGACCAGGGGGCGGCGTGGATGAACTCGCCACCCCAGGTGAGCCGCTGGGCGTAGTCGATCTTGGTGCGGTAGCCCTCCTCGGGGCCCAGCTCCTCCATGGTGTCGAAGACCGTCTTGCGGAGCTTCTCGATCACCACCATCGTGCCGCTCGACGAGGGGGTGCTCTTCTTGCCCAGGCTGACCAGGATGGTCTTGACGACCTTGCCGTCCTTGGTGACGGTCATCCGCTTGGTCTTGTTGTCGACCTGCATCACGACCGACGGGCCGATCTTGACGTCCACGGTCAGGTCGGACCGGCCGTACCAGCCGTCGCCCATCGGCAGCCCACCGGCCTGCACCCGGTACGAGACCGTCGTGCCCGGCTGCCAGAACTCCTTGGGGCGGTAGCGGACCTCGGTGGGGCTGACCCAGTGCCAGACGCCCTCCTGGGCCGGGGTGCTGGTGACCGTCATCCGACGCTGCACGTCGTCGCGGTAGTCCTCCGGGACAGCCCGACCGAACTTCACGATCAGCGGCATGCCCACGCCGACCACCTGGTTGTCGCCGAGGAAGCTGGTCACCCGCACCTGCTTGTCCGGCTTGGCCATCACCGTGAAGGCGCTGGTGGCCGTGGCCGGCTTGCCGTCCTCACCGGTCGCCGTGACGCTGGCGGTGTACTTCTCGCCGTACTCCAGGGCGCCGGTGGGCAGCCAGCTCGCGCCGTCGGCGGCGAGCTTGCCCTCGACGGCCTTGCCGGCGGCGTCGGTGAGCGCGACGGTGGTGTCCTTCGCGTCCTTGGCGGTGAAGACGATGCCGGTGGAGGCCGGGACGTCGGTGGCGTCGGCCTTCGGTTCGGTGATCGTCGCGCTGGCCTTCGGCGCGGCCTCCTCGCCGCCGCCCTGCCAGCTCGACGGCTTGTCGCCGCCGGAGCCGGTGCAGGCGGAGGTGAGGGCCAGCGCCGCGGCGAGGACCCCCGCCGCGAGCACCCGGCGTCGACCGGTACGCCCGGTCAGGTGGTCCTGGACAACTCGCATGATTCCCTCACAGTTGTGGTCCCCGATGTCCCATCGTCCCTCACAGACGCGGCGGCACGCCCGTCGGTTGCGAAGGGTGAACTGAAACACGCCGCCGAGCGGGGCGCGACCACGCTGGGTCATCGGCCCGTGCCGGTCCGGGTCGGCGCGCCGCGCCGACCCGGACCGGAGGTCAGACCAGTGGACCCGAGCCGCCCTGCGGCACCGGCACCGCGCTGCCCTTGACGAAATCCGCCCAGGTCAGGCTCCATGCCGTCCACCCGTTGCCCGGTTCGAGCTTGCGCGGGGTGCCCTTGACCGTGATCGGGTCGCCCACCTTCGTCTGGGAGAAGAGCCACCGACCCATCGCCATCGACACGTTGACGCAGCCGTGCGAGACGTTACGCCGGCCCTGCACCCCCTCGGACCACGGTGCCGCGTGGATGTACTCGCCGCCCCAGGTCAGCCGCTGGGCGAAATCGATCTCGGTGCGGTACTGGTTGGCCGGGTCCGGCTCGTCCATGGTGTCGAAGACGGTCTTCTCCTTCTTCTCCATCACCACCATGGTGCCGCTGGACGACGGGGTGCTCTTCTTGCCCAGGCTGACCGGCAGCGTCTTGATCAACTGGCCGCCCTGGAAGACCTCCATCTGCTTGGTGGCGTTGTCCACCTTCATCTCGAAGGACCGCCCGATCTTGGCGGTGGCCGACCGGTCGACGTTGCCGTACCGGCCGTTGCTCAGCGGAATCCCGGCCAACGCGATCCGGACGCTCAACGTCGTCCCCGGCTGCCAGTACTCCGGCGCCCGGTAGTACGCCTGCGTGCCGTTGGAGACCCAGTGCCAGGCCCCCGGCTGCGGCGGATCGGTCTTGACGAACATCCGCTTCTGGACGGCCGCCCGGTCCTTCTTCGGGATGCCCGGGCTGAACTCGGCCACCACCGGCATGGCCACGCCGTACGTCCGGTCGTCGAAGAGGTACAGGCCGGAACCGATCATCGACTTCGGCTTGGCCATCGTGGTGAACCTACTCACCCCCTGCCGGGGCTGACCGTCCGCGCCGGTGCCGGTCACCGTGGCGGTGTACCTGGTGTTGTACTTCAGGGCCGACGACGGCACCCAGGAGCTGCCGTCCAGACGCAGCTTTCCGTCGACCTGCTTGCCGTCACCCGTGGTGAGGGTGACCGAGGAGACCTTTCCGCCATCCGGGAGGCTGGCGCTGATCTCGGTGCTGACCGGTCTGCTCTTCGCCCCGTCCGCCGGGCTGACCGTCAGACCGTCCGCCGTCGGCGCCGACGGCGACGCGCCGCCGGACTGCTCCGGGGTTGCCGCCCCGGCGCTCGGCGTAGCCACGGTGCCGCCGACGAACTCGGCTTCCTTCTTCTGGTCGCCGCCGCAACCGGCCAGAGCCAGCGACGCCGCCAGGACGAGAGCGCCCGCCATCGCCCCGCCCCGCGTGAACCTGCCCATCCCCACCTCTGTTCTCGCGTGCCTGGCGGACATCGTGCCCCATGCCGGCCACCGGCTCGATCCCGGACGTGCGCTGTCGGGGGGATGTGGGAGCTTTTGCCCGTTAAGCTCGCCCGAAGGGTGGAGCCGGGTATCGGATTGGAACCCCGCTCATGGCCCGTGCTAGTGTTCTCTCCGTTGCCAACGAGCGCCGCTAGCTCAACTGGCAGAGCAGCGGACTCTTAATCCGCGGGTTCGGGGTTCGAGTCCCTGGCGGCGCACCACCAAAAAGGCTCTGACCTGGGGTTTCACCCTGGGTCGGAGCCTTTTGGCGTTTCTGCCGGTGGTTCGGTGTCTCGGTGGGTGCTCGAGAGCCGTTGGACCGCTACGACTTCCGGTGGACGAACGGCATGTGGGTGGACGTCGGAGCCGCCCAGCCTCGCCTATGCGTTCTTCCGGCCGTCGTCTGATGATCTTGCCGCATGCCCGGGTGGTGTGGGCACCGGGCCGTCGGTCGACGGATGTGATCGGGGTTGACCCCGGGCTGCTTATTTCCGCGGCTGTTTCTCCTCAGCGAGTGCGGCGGCTGCGTGGAACGCCGTGGTCCAGGGGAATGCGAGCCGGCGGTCGTTGCCGGTGCCGGGTGGGTGTGGTTCCCAGTTGTGTTCGGGTCCGAGGAGGATGTGTATGCCTTCGTCGCGGAGGTTGGTCACGGCGCGGCGGTAGGGGTGTCGGGTGGCGAGGGCGGTGTTGACGAAGGGGACGATGACGGTGGGTATGTGTCGTCCGATGAGTTCGGCGATGGTGGTCATGGCGTAGTTGTCGGCGAGGCCGAGGGCGATCTTGTTGATCGAGTTGTAGGTCGCGGGTGCGATGACCAGTGCGTCGGCGGTGGGTAGCGAGCGGCGGACGCCCGGGGATGTCCGGTAGTCAGATCGCACGGGTGCGCCGGTCAGCTTTTCGATGGCTGGGATGTCGATGAAGTCCATCGCGTGGGGTGTGGCGGTGACCGCCGTGGTCCAGGACCGTTGGTGTGCGGTGTTGATCAGAGTGGTGACGTCGGGTGCGGGACCGGCGGCGCAGACGACGATCTGGAGATGGCGTCCGGTCACCGGGAGATCCCGGCGGTCTGGGTGAAGTCGACGACGGCGGCGCGTACCGGGCCGGTGGCGAGGTAGGCGAGGTCGTTGGCGAGGCGGTGGACCGCCGGGCGGCAGCGGATCTCTTCGGGTGCCACCTCGTACGCGGTGCGGAGGGCGTTGAGGCCCTGTTCGTGGCGTCCCCACTGGGTGTAGGCGCGGGCCACGTCGACGTAGAGGGCGGCTTTGCGTTCGGCGAGGGTCACCTTGCCGAGAGGGATGGTGCGGGCGATGGTGATGGCGGTACCGGCGTCGCCGAGGGTGAGGGCGATGTTCACTCGGTGCAGCAGGACGTTGGTGGCACCGAAGCCGGTCCACCGGTCGTTGCCGTCGTAGCCGAGTCGGGTCGCGGCGCGGGTCGCTTCGTCGAGCATGGTGTGTGCGGTGTCCCGGTCGTCGCGGCGGGCTGCGGCGACGGCACCGCGTAGGACGAGGGCGCCGTACACGGCGACCGCGTCGGTCGACGCGAGGCCCGTATCCCGGTCGAGTACGCCGGCGGCGTCTGCGGCGAGGGTCACGGCCTGCTCGTCGTGGTTGTTGCTCATCAGGGCGTGGGTCATGATCCGTGCGCTCGCGGCGACGGCCACCGGGTCCTGGCTCGTCGCGGCGGCGCGGGTGCTCCGCTCTGCGGCGACCAGGGCCATTGCACGGTCGCCCAGCTTGAGCAGGACGCTACCGACGACGTGGTAAAGCTCGGCGGCCAGGACGTCGACCTGCCGTTGCTGCGTGCCCTCCGCGCCCGCCCTGGCGGGTTCGAGAGCGGGTAACATCGTGCCGAGCCGGTCGAGGACCCGTTCGTATCGGCATGCCTGGTAGTCGCGTTTGACGGCGGCCACCTTGCCGGAGAGCTGCTGCACGGACAACACCGTGGCGGGCTGTTGCCGGGGCGAGACGAGCGCGTCGAGCACCGGCCCGACGCCGGGGGCAGCAGCGACGCTGACCGCAGCGCTGCGCAGGAAGTCTCGCCGTTGCACGTCACCATCCGAGTCCGGGCTGTGGTGGCTGTCCTCACCAGTATCGGCATCTGGGCCGGGGTGTGGTGGCGTGGTGCTCGCGGCTGCACCGTTGGTGCCCGTCGCCCGCAGGGCTGCGAAGCGTTCGCGGACCTCGGGTGTGGCTCGGGTCAGCACGGTGTCCAGCGCGGCCTGCATGTCGGCGCGGGGGATGACGTTGTCGCCCTGGCTGCTCCACTTGGCCACCGTCCGGCGGGCCGCGCCCAGGTGCTCGGCGAAGGCGGTGACGCTCATCCGCGCCGCCTGGCGTAGGGCGGTGGCGTCCCGGCCGGTCCAGGTCGTGATCGGAGTCATCGCACGTCCTCCCGACAGGGACCGTCTCCTGCCTGGTGATCGTAGCGGCACCTGGGGTTACCGCAGGTGCACCGGCGGTGCACCGACAGGACATTCCGTGCCTGCCCTGCCCCGGGCGAGGGTGGGTGTACCGGGCCGCCTTCCCAGGGCGCGCCGGTAGGTCAGCGGCAGTCTCAGAGCAGGGAGCTTCGGATGGATGTGCCGAGCGGTGACAGGCCGGAACGCGACCCGACGCCTCCGCAACTGCCGTCACCGGCCAGTCCGCCGGCAGCGCTGGTGACTCCTCGGTCGCGTACCACCAGAAGGCGGGTGGCGGTCACCTCGCTGCCGAGCCGCGGGCCGGCAGCGGTGGGTCCACCGGGCCCTGGTGGACCCACTGCTGCGAAGGATGCGTCGTGACGGGGGAGCGGGCATGACCCTGTACGCCTCCCGTTACGCGAACGGTCAGCAGGAGCGGCCCGGCCCACCGGCGTCGACAGAGCCCGTGCCGGCGGGGACCGCGGGCCCGCCGCTGTTGACCCATGTGTGGCGTCGATTCTTCGCGCAGCGGACCCGAGGGGAGATCCGCCGGTGAGCGTCGACCAAAGCCCTCCGGCGACTGCGGCGGGCCGTCGCAGCCCGATGGGTCATGAGCATGTGCCGTCGCGTCCGCACTGGGGCTGCCGCGCCTGCGGCCATCCATGGCCCTGCGACGGGGCCAGGAGCGCGCTCCTGACGGAGTACGCGGGCAACCGGATCGGCCTGTTCCTCTATCTGGCCGGATGTCTGCACGAGGCCATCGACGACCTGAGCCAGCCGGACGCCAGCGGGACGAGCAACTGCGAGGACCTGTTCGACCGCTTCGTCGACTGGGCCAGGCGACGCGCCACCTCTGCCGGGGCGACGACCGGCGCACCAGTGTCTTCGAGGGAGGCGTGATGGTGAGCGGCATCGGTGTGATCACCGCTGTAGGGCGGTCGGCGATCGCGGAGGTGTTTCACACCCTGGTGGTGCAGCCGACGAGCTTCTGCAACCTCGACTGCTCCTACTGCTACCTGCCTGACCGTCGGTCCCGCCGCCTCATGACCGTGGAGGTGGCGCGGGCCTGCGCCACCTCGATCGAGCAGCAGGGCAGCGAGCATCCCGTCAGCGTCGTCTGGCACGGAGGCGAGCCCACCGCCACGCCGATCGGCCACTTCCGGAACCTGCTCACCGCCTTCGAGCCGCTTCGGCGGACGGGGCGGGTGCGTCACGAGATCCAGACCAACGCCACCCTGGTCGACCAGCGGTGGTGTGACCTGTTCACCGCTTACCGATTCGAGATCGGTGTCAGCGTGGACGGCCCTGGCACCCTGAACCGCAACCGGGTCGACCGCGCCGGTAGGCAGACGGTCGATCGGACGATGCGCGGCGTTCAGATGCTCGCTGACGCGGGTCTGGAGTACTCGGTGATCTGTGTTGTCACTCCGGAGACCATCGACCACGCCGACGACCTCGTCGACTTCTTCACCGACCTGCCTGGGTGCCAGTCTGTGGGCTTCAACATCGAGGAGCAGGAAGGCGCAGCCCGGCTGCCCGTGTCGGAGGGCTCCGCGTACCGATTCTGGCAGCGGCTCGTGCAACGCCGAACCGCCGGTAGCGGGCTGCGTATCCGTGACCTGGACCGGCTGGCCGATTACCTCACCGCCGCCCGCGCCGGACACGTTGACCACACACCCCATGAACCGATTCCCACGGTGTCCTGGGACGGCCAGGTCGTGCTCCTGTCACCGGAACTGCTCGGCATCACCGATTCCGAGTACGGGGACTTCATTGCCGGCAACGTGGTCGAGGAACCGATCACCGCGATGATCGGCCGGGCCGGCGGTCTGCGTTACGTGACCGAGTTCGTCACCGCGCTCAACGACTGCGCCGACCGGTGCGGGTTCTACGACTTCTGCCGTGGCGGATAGGCCGGCAACCGCTACTTCGAACACGGCACCTTCACCGTCCGCGAGACCAACTTCTGCCGCACCACCCGACAGGCCCTCGTCCGCGCCACCGCGGACCACCTCACCCCGACCGGAGGACCAGCATGACCGCCGCCCTCGCCGCACTCGTCAACGCTCCGCCGCACCACCTCGACCGTCTCGGTGTCGCACCGTCCCAGGCGGTAGCGTCGATCGACGCCGCGAAGTTCGACAACCGACCCACCTGGGACAACCGTGGCAAATTCGACAGCCGTCCGGGCTGGGACAACTGGGACAAGAAGAAGCGCTGACAGCGAACTCCCGACACTCGGGTGGTGCGGCGGCCGGCCCGTCTCGCACCGCCCTCGGAATCAGGTAAAGGACCACATGCGGACCACCACAGTCGGCGAGCTGCGGATACTGCTCCCGGAGTTGGACCCTGACGATCTCGACCCCATCAGCGACCCGACCGACGACCTCAGCGACGCCACCATCGAGAACGTCTCCTGGCGTGGCGGCACCCTCGACGGCGTCACTATCCGTGGTAGCCGGCTCGTCGGCGTCGATGTGAGTGAGAGTGGCTGGGAGGGCGGGTCCCTCTTCGGCTGCGAGATCACCCGTGCCGACTTCTCCGGCACCACCATGTCCGGCGTCAGCATGGAGCGCTGCGCCGTCACGGGTTCCCGGTTCACCGGCACCCGGCTGACTGATGTCCGGTTGAAGGACGTGCTGTTCGAGGGATGCCGCTTCGACTACGCGTCCCTCACCCGTGTCACCGCAGCCGGAGCCGTGGCCTTCGTGGACTGCCTTCTCACCGACGCCGCCTGGTCGTCCTGCCGCCTACCCAACATCGTCCTGCGGTCCTGCCAACTGGCCCGCCTGGAACTCGACTCCTGCCACCTCCATGGCGCTGACCTGCGAGGCAACGGCCTGCACGACCTGAAGACCGGTCTCGGCAATCTGCACGGGGTCACCCTCGACGAGGACCAGCTACCCGACCTCACCCACCTGGCCGTTCAGGATCTCCACCTGACCGTGCGCAAGCGGTGACATTGCCGGTTCTCATGCCCTGCCGGTCGCCCGCTGCACAGCACACGAACACATCGGGAGAACAACGTCGTGGCCTATCACCCAGGGCCGAACAACCTGCTTCGCGCGGCTCGGCTGGCGCTGCCGTCTCCGTCCGGTTCGGGGCGTCCGATGTCCCGGCAGGAGTTGGCCGACGCGGTCAACGCCCACACCCACGCGCACGCGGGGTGCCGCAGCGTCGTTGACGCCCGCTACATCGGCAAGCTCGAACGAGGGGAGCACCGGTGGCCGTTCGAGCCGTACCGCACGGCGTTGCGGGAAGTCCTCGGTATGACGACCAACGCTGATCTCGGCTTCTTCATCATCCAGGGACACGCCCAGGATCCTGAAGCGAGCCCGGAGAAACCAGGACCAGAAGCTAACTGGACCTCACCCCCCGGTGTCGACCCGGGCCGCCCGGTTTCGGTAGTGATCGCGGCTGGTCCGGTCATCATGCCCCGAGCGGCGGCGGTGCGGGTGACCGTGAACGTCCACGCCGAGACTGTCACGGCGCTGGTCCGTCACGACGACGCGACCGGCGCTGTCGCGGTCCTCGCGGGACCCGTCGAAGTGATGATCGAACCGTCGGATGTCGGGCGGGACCGCCTCGCGGCTCGCCCGAGTGTGCCCTCGACTACGACAAGCCTCTGCCAGGTGTCCCGGCTTTCGGAGCGGCGGCACCGATGACGAATGTGCGGGTTTCGCAGCCGGCCATGGATGGCCGGAGTTCGTCGGCTCTGCGCTTTCCGGGGCTGATCAGTCAGCAGCAGGTGGCCGAGGCGCGCAGGGACCTCGGCCGGCGGTTGGCCGCGTGGCGTGCCGAGCAAGGGCTGACGCAGATGCAGCTCGCCAAGAACATCTGCTACTCCCGCAGCTCGGTCGCCAACGCCGAGATCGGCCGGGACACCAGCGTCCGCCGGTTCTGGCAGGACGCCGACCGGGCGGTCGACGCACAAGGGGCGCTGCTCGCGGCGTTCGACCAGATGGCCGCACTGGTACGGGACTTCAACACCCAGCGGGCGCAGGCGCGGGACGAGGAACGCCACCGACGCGCCGGCCGGACCGCCACCCGGACCACTCACGCGGCGACGGCTGACTGCGGGTGCGGGACGGTGGTCGTCGGCCGGTGGACCGGACACGAGACCCGCGCGCTCCGCGAGGCGCTCCGGATGACCGTCCACGACTTCGCCCGCCACCTCGGGGTGGCGCCTGAGACGGCCTCCGGCTGGGAACAGCACCACACGCGCACACCACCACCGACGATGGCCACACAAGCCGCCCTGGACGAGACGCTCATGATCGCCGACAGCAACGTCAAAGCCCGGTTCCTGCTGATCCTCGACACCCCGAACCACCACGCGTAAGCCAGCCGGAAAAGCGGTGAAGGCTGCGCGGCACGACCGCCACGCCGCGTGAGACGGCAAAGCTTCCCCACCGCGCCCGGTCGGCGGCATGAGTAAAGCGAGATCCAGGCAGCTGAATACGGCTTTCGCTCACGTTCGATACGGCCGCGACCACGCCGTGACCAAAGAGCTGCAGGTCGCAGTCCTTGGGCATTGAGGAGGCAGCGATGGCGTCGCAGCTACCGGCATCCGATCGGGATCGGCTCATTCACCCGCTCAGCGTCGTGCGCGCTGCACGAGGGTGGACATACCAGGACGTGGTCAGTGCGATCGCGAAGCACAGCCGGAATATGGCCGCCCGGCGAGAGAAGGCGTGGCGGTGGGAGCACTGGGGAGTGGTCCCCGATCTCGAAAGTCAGCTCGCTCTCGCCGCGGTGCTCGACATTCCGCAGGAGCGCGTACGGGAGGCGCCATGGCCGCAGTGGCTTCCCGCCGGTGACCCGATCCCGACCTCCTTCGGATGGACCCAGTCGGGCGGACTGCAGGCACTCGTCAACGCATTGGAGTACGCACACGTGGACCGCCGTGCCTTCATGAAGATCACAGGCGTGCCCCTGGCCGGCATCGCCGAAGCGTGGCTGACCATCGAACCCCGAGAACTCGTTGCCGTCCTGCGAGGCGGCCAGGTGACCGCTGACCTGGTAGAACGGATGGAAGAGGGTCTTCCGCGACTACGCTTCCTGGAGGCGACCCGAGGCGGTGAGCAAGCCCGGGCCCTCATCCACGCCGAACTCGGCATGGTGGTGGATGTCCTCGACCGATCCGCCTACACGGCTGTGGTAGGTCAGCGACTGTACGCCTTGGCGGCAGAACTCGGCAGGATGGCCGGCTGGGCGTCGTTCGACGCTGGCCTGCACGCAGCGGCGCAGCGTTACTGGCTCGCCGCACTACACGCCGCACACGCCGCCGCCGACCGATTGCTGGGAGCCAACATCCTCAAATCGATGAGCCTGCAGTGCTACGACTTCGGCCGCCCCCGAGAGGCACTGGAGTTGGCGCGTAGCGCCCACGAGGGTGCCAGAGGGGTGACCCCACGCGCCGCCGCGATGCTGGCGCTACGGGAGGCCAGGGCTCACGCGGCGATCGGCGACAGCACGGCATGCGAACGCCTCCTCAAACAGGCCGACGTCGAGTTCGATCGCATAACATCGACCGACCCGGAGCCCGCCTATCTTGGGTACTTCGACGAATCCGAATTCAACGCCCAGGTCGGGACCTGCTACCTGGATCTGGGCCGATCGAAAGAAGCCGACAGGTACTTCAGCCGTACGCTCCGGTTGGTTCCAGCCACCAAGGTGCGCGACCGGGCCACGTACGTGATTCGCCGTGCGTCGGCGCAGACGCAACTCGGAGACGCCGACCACGCGGCATCGCTCGTCGCGGAGGCGATACCACTGATCCGTGAGGCCCCATCAGAACGGAACATGCGCCGCGTCGTTCGAGCACGGCAACGGCTCCCGTTCACCAAAGCCGACCCGCGCGCTCGCGCCCTCGATGACCAGCTCGCCACCCTGGGGGTCTGACCATGGCTGACGACATCAAGGTCGCCGTAGTGACCGGCGCCAACCGTGGACTCGGCGCAGCCATCGCCCGCAACCTGGCCGAGCAAGGCCTGCACGTGGTGCTCGCTGGCCGAAACGAGTACTCCGTCGACCACGTGGTGTCCGACCTGACGAGAGACGGACTATCCGCCAGTGCACACCAACTCGACGTCAACGACCCGGCCAGCGTGGCGCGTGCCTTCGCCGACACCGCAAAGCGCCACGGCCGGCTGGACGTCCTGGTGAACAACGCCGGCATCGCCATCGACCGCGGCCAGACAGCGGCGAGCCCCGACTTCGAGCGGGTCCGCAGCGCCCTGGACACCAACCTCCTGGGCGCGTGGCGCTGCTGCGCCGCCGCCGTACCGGAGATGAAGAAGAACGGCTACGGCCGCATCGTCAACATCAGCAGCCACCTCGCCTCACTCGCCACCATGAGCGACACCAACGTCTCCTACCGCGTGTCCAAGGCGGCCCTGAACGCGCTGACCCGGGTCCTCGCGGCCGAACTCGCCGGCACCGGCATCCTGGTCAACGCATGCTCACCGGGACGCATGAACACCAGGATGGCGTACGGCGAGACCGACCGAACGCCGAAGGAAGGCGCCGAAACACCCGTGTGGCTCGCCACCCTGCCACCCGACGGGCCGACCGGCGGCCTCTTCGCCGACGGCAAGCCAATCGACTGGTAGAAGACACCTGTGACGCATCGGCTGCTGCCGCCGCGCTGCCTACTCCAGTCGGCCGCTCAAGACGTTCGGTGAGTGAGTCGAGGTGGAACAGGCAGCATTTGCTGATCGCTGTGTTGTCGAGATCGTCTCCCCAGCGGGGCTCGGCGGCCTTCGGGAGTTTCGCTGTGTCCGACCTGCCACGAGCGCCGCGTCCACGGCTCAACCCGGCCGACTACCTGGTTGAGACGGTGACTCCATCTTCGAGGTAGACGCCGCCATGCCCGATCGCGGCGACGGCTGCGGCAACCCGTCGAGCCAGTCGTGGGATCAACACCTCGTCCAGGCGTTCCGGCTCGACGAAGTCGAACCGGTCGAGTTCGTCCGGGCACAGTCGTATCGCCGTGATCTGGTCCGCTGTCAGTACGCCTCCGTCGAAGACGAACATGAGTCCGCCGTCCCAGGGTGGGTTCGCCGGTACCCAGTCGACGCAGAGCAGCGTTCCCGTGGGCACGGGAAGACCCAGTTCCTCCTGGATCTCGCGTACACAAGCATCCGCCGGGGACTCGTCCGGCTCCACCATTCCGCCGGGAATCTCCCACACGTCCTTGTAGGTCGGGTGGACCACCAGCACCCGGCCGACCTGGTCCCGGAGGATCACGCCGGCGGCAGCGCGGACCCGCGTCACGCTGGCGATGTAGGAGAGGTCGGGTTCGGTCTGTGTCTCGGCCACGCGACAGACCCTACGGGCTCGCCGCTGGCGAATGGCGCGTTACCAAAGGAGGGATGTCCAAACCGCAGCGACTGGGCCCGCTCTTGATACGGGTCTGCTGCGCCTATCGGTGCAGCAGACCCAACCACCACGCGTAAGCCTGCCGGACAAGCGGTGAAGGCTGCACGGCACGAGCGCCACGCCGCGTGATACGGCAAGGCTTCCCCACCGGGCCCGATCGGCGGCACGAGAGCGCGATACCTCCAGAGGTTCGTCTTGTTCGCACTTGCGGGCATGCTGGTTCAGTGTTTGCCAATGACGTAGTCGCAGCCCTTGCAAAGTGGTCGCCGTGGCTACCCTTCCACGATGCTGCTGTCTCGGCGCCGCGTCTCCCGGGCGTGTACCTCGCTCGGCAAGGGGCAGCAGGCGATCTCGTCTACGTGGGCATGGCCGGCGAGCGTCGTGGCCAAGGACTTCGAGGACGGCTTACGGTGTACCACCGTGGGAAGGCAGCGGTCAGTGGGCTGGGGGAAGCCGTCCTGGATCGGGCCCTTGCCGATGTCACATTCGTGCAGGAGCATCTTGAGCAACTCGTCGGCGGCCAGCCCAAGCGCGCGGCGGCTTGGGCGCAAGATGCCTTGCGCTGGGCTGACCTGCATATCAGATGGGCTGTGACGGAGGACCGGCAAGCTGCAGTGACACTCGAGCGAGCAGTCCTGGACGCGTCGGCCGCGTCACCGCTTTGGAACCGAGCACGATAGCGATTCCTTATTGGGGCATCTGAAGCCTGCCCCGAGCGGACAGCGGCATGAGAGTGCACCTTGCGGCCACCCGGGTCTACGTCAAAGCCTTGGAGCTCGCCGATCGCGAACCGGGTGCCGGCCCTGACCGTGCAGGCTGAGCAGGACATCGTCACCCGGCTGCCTCGCGCCCGACATGCTATCCACTGTGCCGACCCGTTCGTTCCGGACGGGCACCCGTCCGTCGTCAGGAACTCCCGACCTGCCAAGCCTCCTCGACTCGCTGAAGGAACGCCTCGCCAGTGAGGTCAGTCGCCGCGCAGACCGAGTAAGCCACGAGCAGCGCCGCGCGAGCCTTACGCTTACCCAGAAGGCCTAGCCTGTCGAGAACCTGGTGATACGGCACCGGCAAGGTGAGATCCTCAGCTGCAGTGATCTCCTGCGCACAGAACTGCTCGACGGCTGCCCGCACGTCGACTCCCGGCGTCAGGCGCCGTTGGCGGTGGCTGATGTTGTGCAGCAGCTTCTGTCGATAGCCATAACCGAAGCGGGCGTCCATATCCCGGCATACCGCCTCGAAGATGGCGTCCGGCTCGACCGAAGCATTGTCCCTCCATCTCTTCGTCAGCTTCGCATCGCGCCGAACAAGCAGACTAATCCGATCCAGGTCGGACAGAGCTTTCGCCGACTCACCCAAGAATGCCTCCGCGGCAGCCTCCCAGGACCGGCCGCGGGCCCACTTCGCGTAGAAGGCCTTCGCCCGCCGGTTGTCGTCGTGTTGTTTCGCCGTCCGCAGCTGGTAGACGGTGTTATCGAAGCGCGCGACGCTCGGCGACTCCTCGATTGAACGAAGAAATGCTACGTCGGCACGGATGCTTTCGCGGAAGAGCTTGTAGTACTGCGTTACCAGCGCGTCGAAAGCGGCTTCGGTACCCGGTCGGGGTTCCGGATCTGCGGGCGTCTCGTAGCTCAGGTCCACACCCGTGCAGATCAGCTTATTGAGGGCGAGTGCGGCGAGTGGATCGGTCATTTTGGCCGCGTCTCGCGGTACAAGGTGCGGGGCTCGGCGACTGGTCCACGCGTGAGCTTGAATCCGATCATGAAAGCGGGTAGTGGCTGATGCCTGACGAACTGTTGAGAGGCCGAGAACAGGCGGGGCTCGAAATATACCCTCGTGCTCAATTCGTCGACCCAGACCTCACCACTCTGCTCATCCGCCCTCTCGACCCTGCCGGTGAAGATCCTCGGGTCGCCAGACTCGTCGGCAAGCAGTACCAGGGTATGGATCCGCCGTGGCAACTGCCTGGTCATTTGCTCGGCCTCTCGGAACGTGCGTTTGGCCTCGGAGTAGTTGCCGGAGACGAAGAGAGCCAGCGCCTTGACGAAGGTGATCTTGTAGCTCTCGGGAAGCTCGGTGTCGCTGAGGTCGGTGACGAGATGGAGCAGGGTGTCCAGATCCGCCTGCGAGAAGTGGACTGGTATGCGACCGCCCCGGAGCAGCCGTTTTCCAGTGATCTTCTTCCAGGTGAGCTCCAGGAGTAACTGGGCACAACGCCAATCCCGCCGGGTCGCCAGCGGTGCTCTTTGCAGACGAGCGAGCGCGTTGGCTTCGCCCACCGACCCCGAGTCGGCTTCGAATTTGGCCAGAAAGTAGGTCGCGGCGGGGTCAGCATTCTGTTCCAGGCTACGGATGTTCGCCCACAACGCGTCGTCATCGGCCATCAGCCTGTTGAGCTCGGCGCCGCGGCGGTCGAGGTTCGCTCGCTGTGCCTCGCTCAACGGCACCCGGTCGACCGAGTCCAGCATGGCGACGGCATTAGTAAGGCGCTCTAGCCGTTCGTGGGAAGAGAGTGACTCAGTCTTAATCGCATCCTGGGTCGACCATGCCAGAACATCGATGGGGTAGGGGTTCCCCGGATCGATGGCGTGTGCCTGGAGCACCGCGCGGAGGATATCATCGAGCTGGCTGATGATACCGGCCGTGGCGGCAGCCTCGGGCTGCTTGGAGATCTCATGGATGATTGCACCCAGCGTCGAGGCCAGTTCGACCGTCAGCGTCAGGCGCATCATCCCCTTGACGCTGCTGTCGGCGAGCACCTCCTCAAGTAGGTCGCGGTTGTACTCAAGCTCGGCGATCCGCTCCTCCGAGGTTCCGTCGCCCCGCTCCTGCCGCCAGTGGACGAAGCCGCGCACGAAGAGGGATTCCTGCAGCACCAGACGGGGGTGAAGGCGTCCGGTTTCCGCCCGCCGATCGGCGAGTGCCTCAGATATTTCACCGTAGTGTGGCTTGTACCTGTTGTCATGCAACTTCGGGCTGAGCCGTTCGAGGAGTGAGACCACGAACGCGACCTCGTCTGCCCCGGCGGTGTAGCCCTCGTTCACCCGGAGCTGCCGGATTACCTCGGTGATGATCTCGATCTCCACTTCGAGGGAGATCTCATGCTGAGCCAGGAGTTCCGCCTCCAGGTGAGAGCGGACTGTTAACAGATACTCGCCGTTGTCATCCTCAATATCGCGGATAATGTCGAATGAGTTCAATACTTCCAGTATGTTCCGCGCACCCTCGCGACCGAGGATGCGCAGGACCAGATCGATCGGGACGGGCACGCCGTGCCGGGTAGCCACCAGCACCAGGGCTGTCACCTGCTGGATCGAACGGCGCTCGCCGAAGGTCTGCTCAATAAGCGGCTTCTCGTCTGCCGCCGGACCGGGAAGCATATTGCCGAGGGCGAACCCCGCGGCGTGAAACGCCGCCGCCATGGCGGTCAAGCGTTCACCCTGGCTAGCCTGCCTGCCCCGTTCCCGGACCAGCTTCTCCATCCCCTTCTCGGCGGCCCGCATCTCCCGTGCGAGGCCGCTGGTGAGGTTGAAGTGGGAGTCAGGCAGGGCGTGGTAGAGAAACGCCAGGAAGCTGGTGTCCAAGGCGGCCTTGGGTGCACGAACCTCGATGCCGAAGGACTTCAACGAGGCTAGGAGCTGCTTCAACTCGTTCTCAGTCAGTTCCGCCGGGGCGTTAACGGACAGAGAGCTGCTGTTTCGTGCGGCGTATCCCGAGCCGACGATAAGCACTTTACGGCCCCGGCTGCGCAGCTGCCGCAGGAGTGCCGCGTACTCGTCCGGGTCGACCATCCCGTCCCACACCAGGACGGTCGCCTTCGCACCGTGCTTCTCAGCCCAGGTCGCGTACATGTCGATGTCGTCGAGCGACGGCCGTACGGTGCGTCGGGACTGGTGCAGCACCGCCCACTCACCACTGCGGGCCAGCTCCACAGCAAGCGCGGCCAAGGCAACGCTCTTTCCGGTCGCCGTCTGTCCCAGCAGGACGAGTGGCGCGAGAAGATCTGGCTCCTTGAGCGCCTCCGCTACCTTCTCTGCGAGGTCCGACTCGAAATCGCGGCGGATGTTCATGCCTGCGGCGATGCCCCGCCACTGCGGCGAACCCTCGGTGGCACCGGCGAACCTGCGGAACTCCTGGTACCGCGCCGCCTCGGAGCTGAGGACGGGTGGCGTCAGCAATTCGAGGTCGACGGGGCGGGCGGAGCGCCGGATCTGGTTCCACGTGTGGATGTCGATCTCGACGAAACCGTCGCCGATTGCGATGACGTGCTGGGAACCACGAGCTGGCCCAACTGGGCTGCCGACGGTGAGCGCGCCTGTTTCGGCGAGCCGGCTAATGGCGTCGTCCAGCGACTCGGAGTGCAAGACGAGTTGGCCGGCGCTGACCAGGCTTGAGACGAAGGGGTCTCCGACCCAGGGTCGTCCCGTGAAGAGGTGCACCTGACCAGGGCCGAGAGCGCGCAAAGCCGGCACCAGGTCGGTGACCGCGAGGTCATCGCCCGGCGCCCAGCCCTCGATCACGACGGTGCCTCGCGGCGTGACGGTCTCCGTCACCAGACGCATAAGCTCTTGGACGCATCGCATCCGGGCATCCGCTATCTGTAGCGGGTTGATCGGAGGCCGCTCGGACTCCGGAAGGTCCTGCCCACCGAGCAGAAAGCGGACCTCAAGTTGGGTTTGACTGCGAGAGGGCGTGGACGACATCGCGCCGAGCGGCATGACCGTACGCCACGCGGTGCGGAACTGCGCTGGTACCGCGGGATCGGTCCGCGTCGTGTAGATCCCGCTCCAGCGGTACTCCACAGCGGGGCTCTCATTAAGGGATGCCGACCGGCCGAGCAGGAGGAACGCTGGCCCGTTGGCGAGCCGAGCAGCAAACCCCTGCAGCGCGGGCATCGACTTCGGCATCGCTCTCCTCGGCAGGCATCAGCGGCAAGCACGGTCACTCAAGCTCAGATCGTTCCAGGCGGAATGGTCAAAGTGAACCGGACAGTCGTCTTCGAGTCCAAGTTCCGTAGACGTACGTCCCGTCATCGGTATGAGAGGGCCTAGGCCTGGCCATCGTCTGCTCGTGGATTTCGTCGTCTCGGGGTGGGTGTCGGGTTGATAGTGCCAGATCGGGCCGACGTCGAAGACCTGTCGGCTGAGAGGACGTCTGATTCACGTATTTTGTGTGTGTTGTGGTTGTGGGGGTTCTCGCCAGGTTGGGGTGGTTTCGGTGGTGAGGCGTTTGGCGAGGTTGTCGATCATGGCGAGGGTGATCATGCTGGCGGAGTTGTGGGGTTGGGTTTCGTAGTCGCGGACGAGTCGGCGGTGGTGCATGAGCCAGCCGATGGTGCGTTCGACGACCCATCGGCGTTTGACGACGCTGAAGCCCTTGATCTGTGGGTCTTTGGTGACGATCTCGACGTCGACGCCGAGGTGTGCGCCGTGTTCGATGACACGGTTTTTGAAGCCGGCGTCGACCCAGGTCTTGGTCAGGGTGGGGTAGGTGGTGGTGGCCTGGTCGAGCAGGTCCATGCCGATGGTGTTGTCGCTGGTACTGGCGGCGCAGACGGTGACGGCGAGGAGCAGGCCGAGGGTGTCGGTGATGATGCCGCGTTTGCGTCCGACGATCTTCTTGCCGGCGTCGGTGCCCTGTGTGGACAGTGGGACGTTGGTGGAGGTCTTGACGCTTTGGCTGTCCATGATGGATGCGGTCGGTTCGACGGTGCGGCCGTGGTGGTCACGGACGAGGCCGGTGAGCTGGTAGTTGAGTTCGGTGAAGATGCCTTCCTTGCTCCAGGCGGCGAAGTAGCCGTAGACCGTGGCGTGGGGTGGGAAGTCGTGGGGCAGGTAGCGCCAGGCGATGCCGGTGCGGTTGACGTAGAGGATGGCGTTGACGATGTCGCGGAGGTCGTGGGTGGGTGTGCGTCCGCTGGCCCCGGCGTCGGTGCGGGCCTGTCGCCATGCGGTCAGCCGGGGTGCGATCAGGGCCCACCGGGCGTCGGACAGGTCGGACGGGTAGGGGCGTCGTGCGGTCATGCAGTAGGCGTACGGTGTCGGGGCGACGGCTGGGCGGACGCCATGTCCGCCTATGCGGGGATGAATGTGAACCAGACACGATCCCGGGGTGGAATGCACTGAAGTCGGGCAGGTCGGCGCCCGCTGTTATGCGCTCTTACTGGGCTGGTTCGGACATATCACGCTACCGATGTCCAAACATGAATCGGCCACTACTGCCCCGAACGCGAAACAAACGTCCAGTGAGCGCGCCTTCGACTTGTAGGTGGGGGTGCTATCGGGGCGGGTCTCGTCTGCCAGTCCGCCCGTGCTGTCGCTGGTCCGGCATGCGGTTTCGGCAACTGAGAAGCGGCGGCGTGGCTCTGGCCGGGTCTGCCGGCAAGAGCTCGTCTCAAAATATGAGACATCTGATCCGGTTGGTCAAGATTTTTCTGCCTGTTTCGGGCGGGATTCCGTGCTACTGGGTGCCAGTGCGGGTTAACGGGTGCCATTGCGTCCGGCTGGGTCCGGGAGCGTGGCGTTTGGCTGCTGGTGATGCTGGTTGACAGGGTGTTGCTGGCGGAGGCGTACTGGTATGCACGTGACCGCGTGGTGGTCTGTCCGTCGGGTTCGATCGGCCGGTCTGGTGACGCTTCTTTAAGAGCGCTGCCGGTCGTTCGGGGCTTGGGGTGGGCGGGCCGTCGATGGTTCTGGGTGTCAGGGGGTTCGCGATGAAGGATCTTTCTCCGGCTGTGTGAGCCGACGCTCCATCGGGCCGTTGCGATGCTGCGGCCGCCAGGGCATCTGCGTCAGGCCGAGACGAGCCCGTTGTCGGTGTGGCTGCTTGCCGCCCTGCTCCGCCGATACCTGCTACCGCTGTTCTCGCTGCCGCGACCGTCCTTGTGGTGGTCGTGTCGGTCGTTGCTGTCCTCATCCGCCCCCGGGTCGGGTTGGTGCGCCGGTCGGTGTGTTCGTTGACAACTTCACAGCGCGTCTTTCCGTAGCCCACCGCGCTCGCCTGTGGCTGCGTACCCCTGCGGCGTCGTGACTGCCGTCGCCCGTCTCAGAGGGCGGTCCGCAGTAGCTTGGTCTGATCTATGTGTTGAGTCCGGTTGGTGGCCTTCCGGCGGGTTCGCTATGGATAGCGGCAGGTCGATGGGTTGAACGTGAGTTCTGGTCGTGACCGTCGGGCGGATGGGGCGTTAGCCCGGTCATGGGTGATCGAAAGCGGTATCCCAGTGATGTCACCGACGAGCAGTGGGAGCTGATCGGACCGTTTCTGCAGGCGTGGAAGGCCAAGCGGGTCGCGGTGTCGGTGTCGGGCCGTGAGGGTGACTACGAGCTGCGGGAGATCGTGAACGCGATCTTCTACCAGAACCGGACCGGTTGTCAGTGGGCGTACCTGCCGCACGACCTGCCGCCGAAGTCGGCCACCTACTACTACTTCGCCCTGTGGCGTGACGACGGCACCGACCAGGTGATCCACGATCTGCTGCGCTGCCAGGCCCGGGAGAAGGTCGGCCGTGCCGAGGATCCGAGCGCGGTGGTGTTGGACACCCAGTCGATCCGGGCGGCGAACCACGTCCCGGCGGCCACGACCGGCAAGGACGCCGGAAAGAAGGTGTCGGGGCGTAAGCGGGGCCTGGCCGTGGACGCGTTGGGGCTGGTCATCGCGGTCGTGGTGACCGCGGCGTCGGTCAGCGACAACGCCATCGGCATCCGGCTGCTCGACAAGGTCGTCGCACACACCCCGACGGTGACCCGCGCCTTCGTCGACGCCGGGTTCAAACAGGACCTCGCCCTGCACGGTGCCGTGGCGGGCATCGACATCGAGGTCGTCAAACGCTCCGACACCCGCTCGGGGTTCGTGCCGATCCGCAGGCGGTGGATCGTCGAGCAGACCTACGGCACTCTGATGCTGCACCGCCGACTCGTGCGCGAGTACGAGAGCCGACCCGAGTCCTCGACGTCACGAACACTGTGGGCGTCGACGGCGATCATCGTGCGCCGACTGACCGGGACCAGCACATCGTCCTGGCGGCACCGGTGAACCTTCCCACGGTTCTCGACCTGATCGCCGGACGCGAGGCCACCACACGCCACACCGCCGACCGGCTCCGCGAGCAGATCACCGCGCTCACCGCCGAACTCGCCCACACCGAGCGTGAACTGGCCGATCTGGCGACCACCCGCACCACCCTACGAGGGCTCGCCGCAGCCGAGTTCACCGCCGACGACCCGACGATAGCCAGCGGCCCCTACCAGCAGATCCTGCACGTCCTCACCACCGAGCCCGCCGGCATGCGCGCCAAGGGCATCTGCCTCGCACTCGGCGTCGAACCTCTACCGAAACACGTCGAGAGCACCCGCGCGAAACTGAAACGCATGGTCAACCGCCACGTCCTCACCGAAGACGAACCCGGCGTATTCACCCTCGCCCCGAAACGGACGTAATCCTCCGAACCGTCCTCTCATCTTTATCGATCAAGGAGTTGTTGTGTTCGTCGCCCATCTCGTCTCTGTGCGTTCCGGTTTGGTGCCGGTGGCGGTGGCGGATTCCGTTTCGGCGCCCGTTGCGGGGTCCGGGTTGGCGTCGGTGTTGAGGTCAGTCTTCAACCGGACGCCGGAACGGACCCCCTGCTCCGTCTCACACCGCAGGTCAGGCCGGCTGTCAGCGCTGTTGGCTTGTCCTGCGACAGACCCTGCGTGGTCTCGGGTCTCTCCCCCTGGGGCTGGCATTCCCTACAGGATGGGAGGTGGTGGCTGGTGGATGATCCGGTCCTTCGGGTCCAGTCCCAGCTGACGGCCCGTGATCGTGTGCTGCTGGGCTGGCTCTACGACCACGGTGTGTTGACGTCGTTCCAGGTCGCGCATGCCTTGTTTCCGTCTCTGGATTTCTGTCAGCGGCGGTTGCGGATCTTGTATCGGTTGCGGTTGGTGGCGCGGTTCCGTCCGCAGCGCGCTGACGGCGGCTCGTACCCGTACCACTACGTCATCGATCAGCTCGGCGCGGAGGTCGTCGCCGCGGGCCGTGATGAGCGTCCGCCTCGGCGTGATCATGCCCGGGTGGAGCGGCGCCGTTGGACGTCCAGCCGCACCCTGGAGCACCGCCTCGGGGTGAACGGCTTCTTCACCGACCTCGCCGGCTACACCCGCACCCATCCTGAGGCCCGGCTGGGGGAGTGGTTGTCGGAGGCGGCGTGCCGGCGGTCGGGGGTGTTCACCCGGCCGGAGGACCCGGCTCTGGTGCGCGCCTACCAGCCCCGGGTACGCCCAGACGGCTACGGCCTGTGGGTGGTGCGGGGTGATCGGGTGCCGTTCTTCGTGGAGTACGACACCGGTGGTGAGCCGTTGTCGGTGTTGATCGGGAAGCTGGTCGGTTACCGGGAGTGGTTCGCCGCGATGGGGCGGGCGTGGCCGGTGTTGTTCTGGCTGCACTCCGCCGCCCGGGAACGCAACCTGCGCCGGATGTGGGCCGAGACGCCGCCGCTGGTGCCGGTGGCTACCGGTGCCCGCGACCACGCCACCACGGCGGGCCTGTGCCCCGCCGAGGCGGTATGGGCGGTGGCCGGCGGCGGCGGACAACGGTCGACGCTGGCTGACCTGTCGGTCTGGGTTCTCGACGACCGTGACCCGACCGGGGAGGCGGCATGACCGACGACACCTCCCCGGACCCCTTTATCGAGTGGCCGGCGTGCGAGACGACAGCCACAGGGTCGTTCTGTCACTGGTCTGTCAGCGTCTCACCGGAGGCTGCTGACAGACCGGTGACAGCACCGGACAGCCCTGACAGCGAGCGGACGGAGGTATCGTCGCGGCCTCCGCGTGGCCGGTCCGCGGACCGGCCACGGACCGAGCCATCCACGCCCCTGGTCCGGCGGGACCGGCTCGCCCGTCCGCTGGACCGGTCCGCACACACGGGTGGACCGGGCGTGCTGGTGGTCCGGTCCGGGGAGGTGGTCGGCCACGAGCTCACCCCGTGACTCGGACGCTAGTCCGGGACGGAGCCCGGTGGAGGGTTTCGTTCAGGTCGTGATCATGTTGGCGATTGGTGGGGCGGCGGGTGCGGCCAGCTTCACTCACGTCCACAACGTGGCTGCTGCTCATGGTCAACGGGGGTGGTTGGCGTGGGCGGACGCGATCGTGTTGGAGCTGATGTCCATCGCGTCCGGCCTGGAACTGCGCCGCCGTAAGCGGGCCCAGGTGTCGGTGGTGTTCCCGGCGGCGGTGTTGGCCTGCGCGGTGGCCTTGTCGCTCGCGGCGCAGGTCGTGGAGGCCGAGCCGTCACCGATCGGCTGGGCCGCCGCGGCCGTGCCAGCGCTTGGGTTCCTGGTCATGGTCAAGATCGCCCTCGGCTACACCAACACCCCACCCGAACCCACACCAGCCGGAACGCACCCGTCCACCGCCCGACCAGCGGACCAGCCCATCGCCAGCGCAAGCCAGCTTCCGGCGGACCGCGCCGACGCCCAGCCCACCCTGCCGACCACGGACCGGCGTCTGCCCGCGCGGACCGTCCACGACACCAGCAACGACCACCCACACACCGGACCGGACCACCCCCGGACCGACAGCCCGGTCCGCCGGCACCGGCCGTCGCGGCGCGGACCGTCCACCCACCCCACCGACACCGACGTCCTGCTCCTGGTCGCCAGACGCGCCCAGGAGGACTTCGCCGCCGAAGGCCAGCCGCTCACCCGTGCCGCCCTGGCCACCGCGCTGCGCGCTACCGGTCACACCGTGTCCAACACCCGCGCGTCCCAGCTACTGAAGATCCTCAAAGCCGACCATGCCCCACCAGCCCCACCCATCGACCAGCAGACTCCCGAATCCGCCGACCGCAGCACCCCGTCGACAGCACCGGAACCCGCCACGCCTACCACCTCGCGTACCTCTGCACCGCTTCCACCGCAGTCAGGAGACCCCGCCCCATGAACGCCCACACCACCCCAGACCCCCACACCACCCCAGACCCCCACACCCAACCGGTCGGCCCCCACACGCCTACCAACGTGCCGTGGACCGCCGAGCAGATCCGCGCGCTCGGCACCGCCACCACCCTGCCCACCGCCGCGGCGGTACTCGGTATCAGCCGGTCCCAGGCCTACCGGCTCGCCGCCACCGACACCTTCCCCACACCACTGATCCGCGCAGGCACCCGCATCATCGTCCCCGTCACCGGCCTCCTCCGACTCCTCCTCCTCGACCAGCCTGCCCCGGGTCCCGACGGCGGCCGGGGACTTGATCCGGTTGTGGTGTCGAGCGTGGATGCAACGACCCCGCCACCAGCGGACTACACCCACCACCGCTGGCGGCACCACGTCGAGCACCCCGGAGACGACCAGTGAAAGGCTCCATCTTCAAACGCTGCGGCTGCCGCGACACCACCACCACCGGCCGCCGCCTGGGACGCTCCTGCCCTGACCTGCGCCGCCCCGGCGGCGGATGGTCCCGCAACCACGGCCAATGGCACTGGCAGATCGAAATCCCCGCCCGTGCCAACGGCACCCGCCGCACACTGCGCCACGGCCCCTACCCCACCCAAACCGACGCCGACACCATCCTCGACCGCATCCGCGCCGCCCTCGCCGTCCCCGACCCCACCGACCCCCACGCCACGACCAAAACCGGCGACCTCATCGAAACCGCCGTCAAGACCGGCGCACCCGTCCCCACCCCCGACCAGGTCCGCCGCACCCTGCACCTCGACATCACCCCCACCGAACTCCCCACCATGGCCGACTACCTCACCGACTGGCTCGCCGGACGGAAGAACATCAAGAAGGGCACCCTGCGCTCCTACGAAGGACACATCCGCCTCTACCTCATCCCGCACCTCGGACACCTGCGCATCGACCGGCTCCGCCCCGGCCACATCGACGCCATGTACGAAGCCATCACCGAACGCAACACCACCATCACCACCCTGCGCGCCAGCCGCGACCCCGCCAAACGCGACCAGGTCAAGAACCAGCGGATCGTCGGACCGAGGACGATGCACGTCATCCACGCCACCCTCCGCAAGGCCCTCAACGACGCGATGCGCCGCCACCGCTACCTCGACACCAACCCCGCCCTCCTGATCGAGCTACCCCGCGCCCGAGCACCCAAGCCCACCGTGTGGACCGACCAACGCGTCCGCACTTGGCGCGACACCGGCAAAACCCCGAGCCCGGTCATGATCTGGACCCCCGAACACACTGGACGATTCCTCGACCACACCCACGACGCGAACGACCGCCTCTACGCCCTCTACCACCTCATCACCTTCACCGGCCTTCGCCGAGGCGAAGCATGCGGACTGCACTGGGACGACCTCGACCTCGACGCCAAAACCCTCACCGTCCGCTGGCAACTCGTCCAACAGGGCTGGGCCACCACCATCGACACCCCCAAAACCACCGACAGCGAAGCCACCATCGCCCTCGACACCGAAACCATCACCGTCCTCCGCACCCACCGCGCCCAACAGAACCGCGAACGCCTTGCCGCCGGAGCAGCCTGGACCAAGACCGGTCTCGTCTTCACCACCCCCACCGGCGAAAGGCTCCACCCCGCCGACGTCACCGACCACTTCCACCACCTCGCCACCCAAGCCGGACTACCACCCATCCGACTCCACGACCTCCGCCACGGCGCCGCCACCATGGGCCTCGCCGCCGGCGTCCACATGAAAGTCATCTCCAACCGACTCCGCCACTCCAGCCCACACTTCACCGCCACCTTCTACGGCGCCGTCCTCCCCGAACTCTCACACGCCGCCGCCGAAGCAACAGCCGCCGTCGTTCCACGACGCGGAGGCACCGCAACGCCGGCCTAGTTCGCCGGCTGACCGCCCTGACACTGCGTGGGGCCAGCTGACGATGTTCCCGGCTGGCCCCACGCAGTGTCAGCGCCTTGACCTCGATGAGAGGAGGCCGTAGATCACCCAAACCCGTCACCGATGGCTGCGCGGACCCCTGTGGCCGGTAGGTCGGCCGCCCTGCTTGTGCAGAGGCAGATACTGCTTTACGTTGGCATTCGGAGCCGGCTCAGGCTGCGCGACTGGTCAAGCAAATCTGCGGCCAGTTGACGCGCTTCTGCGCGTGGCATCCGCTTCTGGCGGCGTATCACCTTGGTCAGGCGCTGGATCACGACGCCTTCCCATCGGTCCCGGAAATCGTCGTCGGGCGTCTCGATGAGGATCTTCGGTCGGTGTAGGTCCTGCTTTAGTGAGCGTTTCGCATGTCTGTCAGTCGGGTGTGTTGAGAGTGCGGCGTTGTTGGCGGGTGGCGGGTCCGCCTCGGGTGAGGCGGGCGAGCATGCCAGCGATCGCGGCCCAGCGGATGATGGCTTCC
>NZ_JACGMO010000139.1:0-19910 GCF_015354745.1 Micromonospora sp. S-DT3-3-22 | reverse complement strand
GTGGCAGGTGGGTGTGGCGGTGCTCGCGGCGGGGACCGTCGGCTGCGGGGTGGTGCTGCGGACCGCCCTGCTGCGGGCGGTGCACGAGGCCCGGGCCAACGGCCTGCACCGGGCGGCGGCGTCCGGGACCCGGGTCGCGGCGGGGCTGCGGGCCGCCCGGGAGGGCGAACCCCAGCACCGGCTGGCCGACCTGACCGACGACCTGCGGGAACTGCTGGCCGTGTCCCGCCGGCTGCGCGGGGACGCGCCCGCCGGTGACCTCGGCGCGTTGCTGGGCACCGCCCGGCGGGCCTACGACCCGCAGGCCGGCCTGCGACTGTTCGGGCTCTGCACGGTCCCGGTGGTGGCCGATTCCGGGTACGCCGGGGTGGTCACCTACCTGGCCGACCGCGACGGTCGACTCTGGACGGTCGCCGACCTCGCCCCGGGGGACGTGGGCCGGGCCGCCGGCGCGGGCGACGCGACCGTGGCGGTGGGCGAGTCGGGGCTCAGCCACCGGCAGCTCACCCGGGCCGGGCTGGTGGTGTCCGGCGGCACCGCCTCGGAGTCGGGGCAGTTGGGTGCCGGCCGGGCGGTCCGGGCGGCGCGGGCCGCCGGGGTCGGCTGGGCCGACGAACCCCTCGCCGGGCTCTGGGCGCAGCCCCTGCCTGACCAGGTCCGGCGGGCCTTCGGCGCGGTGGCCCTGCCGCTGCCGGAGCGTCCCGCCGGTGCCGACCTGCTCTTCCTGACCGTACGGGTGCTCGGCGGGCACGACCACACCGTCCTGGTCGACACCGGCGACGGGGCGGTCCTGACGCTGACCGTCGCCGACGAGCACGCCGCCCTGCCGCACCGGGCCAACCTGCGCCTGCTGGGGCAGGCGGTGGGGGCGCGGCTGCGCCTGGTGGGCCGGCTCGATCCGACCCGCCGGGCGACCGTCCAGGCGCTCGCCGTGGGACCGGTCGACGGCGACGGGCCGGGGCTCACCCTGCCGGCGAGCTGGGCGGGTCACGCCGACCTCGGCTACGACCGGCTGCACACGAGCCAGCTCAGGACGGGGGACGACGCGGCGGCGGTGCCACCGCCCGACCGGCCCGCGGTCCCGGACGCGGCCGTGCCGCGTCCCCGGCTCGGCGATCCCGCCCTGGGGCTGCTGCGCCGGCAGGTGGAGCGGGTCGTCTCGGGTGGCCGGGCGATCCAGGCGTTGGCCGACCCGACGGAGCGCAAGCTGCGGCTGGCCCGCCTGGACCTGGGCGCGCACCTGCTCGCCGCGCTGGGATCGGCGGCCCGGGCCCGGCCCCGGGATGCCTTCGGGCGGCTCACCGACGACGACGGGCAGGCGTTCGCTGCGTCCTGGCTGGCGTTGGCGGTCTACGAGGAGGCGGCGTCCCGGGCGTCGACGGAGGCGTCCTGGCTGCCCTGACCGTCCGCGCCCGACCTGTCACACCGGGGCGGCGGTGGGCGTCTACCTGTCGAGACCAGCCGACCAGGAGGCGACATGAGCAGCACCCGGGTTCCCAGGGCCGAGATCACCGGCCTCTACGGTGCCGTGTTGAAGAGGTTCAGCCGGAAGATGTTCGGCGACGTGCCCGAGTCGCTCGAGGTGATGTGGCACCACCGGCCGGTGCTGCGGTTCGGCCTCGGCCTCGGCCAGCGGTCCCGCCGGTGGCACGCCTGCGACCGGAACCTCAAGTCGTACGCGCACATGGCGGTGGCCGCCCGGATCGGCTGCGGCTTCTGCCTCGACCTGGGGTACTTCCAGGCGCACAACGACGGCCTCGACCTGAGCAAGGCACGTGAGGTGCCCCGCTGGCGCGAGTCGGACGTCTTCACCCCGGCGGAGCGGGACGTGCTGGAGTACGCCGAGGCGATGACGCAGACCCCGCCGACGGTCACCGACGAGCTGTCCGCCCGGCTGCTGGCCCACCTCGGCGCGGCGGGCCTGGTCGAGCTGACCGCGTGGATCGCACTGGCCAACCAGTACGCCCGGACCAACGTCGCGCTCGGCATCGAGGCGCAGGGCTTCGCCGCCGCGTGCGGTCTGCCGCCGCTGCCGCCCCGGGCCCGGCCGGACGGCGCGACGGTCTGACCGCCGCCCGCCCGCCGCCGGCAACCGTTCCCGCCCGGGGCGGGTTCCGCCCGGCCCGGCCCGGGTCGCCCGAACCGGGCCGGGCCGGTCAGCGGGCGTCGTCGGGCACGGCGGCGGTCAGCAGCGCGACCAGGTCGTCGAGGGTGTCCAGGGGCCGTCCCGGGCCGTTCAGCTCGACCTCGACGTCGTACTTCAGCTCGATCGCGTCGACCATGCGCAGCAGGCCGAGGGAGTCGACGCCGAGGGCGACCATCGAGCCGCCGGTGAGCAGGTCGGTGGCCGCCACCTCGCCCCCGGTGGCCTCGCTGACCAGGTCGGCGAGCCGCCCCCGCAGGTCGGTGGTGTCGCTGGTGTCCATCAGCACTCCTTCACGGACGGCCGGACGATCTCGGCGATCTCGGCGATGGTGGGGGTGTCGAAGAAGGCGTCCAGGGGCACCTCGACGCCGAGCCGTTGCTGGATACGGCCACTGATCCGGGTGATCGTGAGGGAGTGGCCGCCCAGGTCGAACAGGTCCTCGTGCACGCCGATGTCGGGAATCCGCAGCACCTCCTGCCAGATCAGCCGCAACTGGGTCACCACCGGATCGTCGTCCGCGACGTCCCCGGCCGGCCCGACGTCCCTACCCGGTGCGGCCGTAGGGTCCGGCCCGACGTCCCCGGCCGGCGCGCTGTCCCGGGTGAGGTCGGTGGTGAGGTCCAGGGCGGCCAGGGCGGCCCGGTCGACCTTGCCGTTCGGGCTCGACGGCAGCCGGTCGAGCGGCACGAAGTCGGTCGGCAGCACAGCCTGCGGCAGGCTCGCCGCCAGGTGCCGGCGCAACCCGGCCGGCTCGACGACGGCACCGGCGCGGGCCACCAGGTAGGCGACGAGCCGGGGTTCGTCGGCGTCGGAGCGCAGCACCGTCGCCGCGTCGGCCACGTCCGGATGGTCGAGCAGCCGGGCGTCGATCTCGCCCAGCTCGACCCGGTGTCCCCGGATCTTGACCTGGTCGTCGGTGCGGCCGAGGAAGTCCAGCCGCCCGTCCGGCCGCCACCGGCAGCGGTCACCGGTGCGGTAGAGCCGCTCGCCGGGCCGCCCGAACGGGTCCGGCACGAACACCTCGGCGGTCCGGTCGTCGCGCCCCCGGTAGCCGGCGGCCAGCCCGGCGCCGGCCAGGTGCAGCTCGCCGGGCACCCCGATCGGCGTCGGCTGTCCCGAGGGGTCCAGCACGTACGCCCGCACGTTCGGCAGTGGCCGGCCGATGGTGACCTCGTCGGGGTCGGCGGGGACGTCGGCCATCGTGGCGTACACCGTGGCCTCGGTGGGGCCGTACCCGTTGACCAGGCGGGCGGTGCGGGCCCGCAGCTCCCGGGCCAGGGCGGGCGGCAGGGCCTCGCCGCCGGTGACGGCGACCAGCGGGGGCGGCGTGACCCCGGCGGCGTCCGGTCCGGGCGTGCCGAGGCCGGCCTCCAGCAGCACCCGCCAGCCCGAGGGGGTGGCCTGGGCGTGGGTCACCCCGGCGGCGTGGACCAGCCGCAGCACGCCCGCGCCGTCCAACGGGCCGACCGTCGAGGCGACCACCACCCGGCCGCCGGTGACCAGCGGCAGGAAGACCTCCACGGTGGAGATGTCGAACGACAGCGAGGTCAGGTGCAGCCACCGGTGCGCGGGGGCGCCGCCCAGCAGGTCCCGTACCCCCAGCAGCAGGTTGGTCAGCGCGCCGTGCCGCACCGCGACACCCTTGGGCCGGCCGGTCGAGCCCGAGGTGTAGAGCAGGTAGGCCAGGTCGTCGGCGGCCGGCGTCGCGACGGGGCCGGTCGGCGTCGGCACCGGCCCGGCGAGCAGGTCGACCCCGTCGAGGGCGAGGGTGGGCCAGGGCAGCCCGCCTGCCGTCGGCGTCACCACCAGCGTGGGGTCGGCGTCGGCCAGGACGAGGTCCCGGCGGGCCGGCGGATGCTGCGGGTCCACCGGCAGGTACGCGGCCCGGCAGCGCAGCACCGCCAGCAGGGTGACCACCGCCCGCCAGGACCGGTCCAGGGCGACCGCGACGAGCGTCCCCGGGCCGACCCCGCGTTGCCGCAGCAGCCCGGCCAGCCGGTCGGCGGCGGCGTCGAGCTGGGCGTAGCTGAGCGTCAGGTCGTCGTCGACCACGGCCGGCGCGTGCGGGTCGGCGGCGACCCGGGCGGCGAACAGGCCGGGCACGCCCGCCCCGGCGGGGTACGCCCGGCCGGTGTCGTTCCACTCCCGGGTGACCCGGTCGCGTTCGTCGGCGGGCAGCACCGGCAGTTCCGCGACCGGCCAGTCCGGGTCGGCGAGCGCGGCGGCGAGCAGGGTCCGCAGGTGCGCCCCGATCCGGCGTACCGCGTCGGTCGGCACCGCCGCCGGGCTGTGCTGGAGGCTGACCGTGAGGCCGGTGGGGGCGTCCACGATCTGCACGTGCAGGGCGTTACGGGCGGCGCCGCCGAACAGCGTCCAGTCGATCTCGGCCGCCACCCCGGGGAAGACCGGCTCCCCGCCGCGCCGCCGGTAGCCGACGCTGACCGGGGTCACCGCCGGGGCGGGCCGCAGGCCGGGCACCGCGTGGGCCAGCGGCACGGCCCGGTACCGGTACACCTCGCGCAGCCGGTCCCGGACGGCGCGGGCGTGCGCGCGGAACGTGCCGTCGGCCGGCGCGACGGCGACCGGCAGTTCGTTGACGAACAGTCCGATCCGGTCGGCCTGGTCCGGGGTACGGGTGGACAGCGCCACCCCGATCGGCAGGTCCCGGTTGCCGTACCGCCCGAGCAGGGCGTGCAGCGCGGCGAACAGCAGCTCGAAGCGGGTGACCCCGAGCGACCGGGCCGTCGGGTCGATGCCGTCGACCACGTCGGCGGGCAGCGCCACCTCGACGGCGACGCCGGGCTCGGCACCGGTGGGCACCCGGCGCAGGCCGGGCAGCACCACGTCGCCGGGGCCGGACCAGTGCCGCGCCCAGAAGTCGCGGGCGGCGGGCAGGTCGACGGCGATCCGCTGCTGCTCGGCCGCCGCGAGGCCGGCGTGGTCGTCGCCGGGCCACGGCTGTTCACCGGGCTGCCGGTGGACGTCGGCCGGTCCCGGGGCGGGGTCGCGTGCCGGGTCGACGGACCGGGCGGCGGCGTACCCGGCGGCGAGGTCGGCGACCAGCACGTCCTTGGAGGTGCCGTCGAAGACCAGGTGGTGCGCGGTGACCAGCAGCAGGTGGTCGCCCGTCGCCCCGGTCAGCAGGGTGAACCGGGCCAGCGGGCCGGTCCGCAGGTCGTACGGTCGGGCGATCTCCTCGGCGACCCGCGCGTCGGTCAGCTCGCCGGAGGTGACCGCCGGGCGGGCGTCGGCCGGCGTCAACCGGGGGGTGCCGTCCTCGTCGGTGGCGACCCGGGCGGCCAGGACCGGGTGCCGGGCGACCGTCGCCGCGCACGCCGCGACGAGGGCGGCCCGGTCCAGTTCCGCGCCGAACCGGATGCCCAGCGCCATGTGGTACGCCGTGCCGGCGACCCCGGCCTGCTCGGTGAACCAGACGGCGTGCTGCGCGAAGGTCGCCTCGGCGGTGCCCACATGCTCTCCCATGGTCGTGCTGTCGGTGCGGGTGGTCAGTTGTCGAACAGGGCGGTGAGCTGCCGTTTGAGCACCTTGCCACCCTCGTTGCGGGGCAGCCGCGGAAGCAGCAGCAGCCGGGCGGGCAGTTGGTGGTCGGCGAGCCGGTCGGCGAGGAAACCGCGCAGCGCCGGCAGGGTCAGCCCGTCCGGGCCGGCCTGCGGCCGGGCCACGACGGCGGCGGCCACCGCCGACCCGAGCACCGGGTGCGGCACCCCCACCACGGCCACCTCGGCGACCAGCGGATGCTCGTGCAGCGCCGCCTCGACCTCGACGGTGGAGACCTTGAACGCGCCGGTCTTGATCACGTCCTGGTGCCGGTCGGTGAGGTAGAGGTAGCCGTCGGCGTCGATCCGGCCCACGTCGCCCATCCGCACCCAGCCGTCGCGGAAGGTGGCCCGGTTCGCCGCGTCGTCCCGGTAGTAGGCGCGCGGGTGCGGGGCGCGCAGCCACACGTCGCCGGTCGTCCCGGCGGGCAGCGGGCGGCCGTCGGGGTCGGCGACCATGAGCTGCCCGCCGACCGGCCGGCCGACCGCGTCCGGCCGGGCCGGGTCGTAGATCATCGTGGTCTGCGCCGGGGCGGCCTCGGTCGAGGTGTAGTAGTTGACGATCGTGGCCTGCGGGAAGGCCGTGGCCAGCCGGGCCGCGACCGCCGGGGGCAGCGGCGCGGCGGTGGAGCCGATCAGCTGTACGCCGCTGGTGTCGCGGTCCCGCAGCGCGCCGGAGTCGAGCAGCTCGATGGCGATCGACGGGACCACGAAGACGGTTCCGGTGCCGGGGGCGGCGACCAGCCGGGCGAACCGGACCGGGGTGAACCGGGGCAGGGTGAGCGCGGCGGCCTTCGCGGTCAACGCGTTGAGCAGCATCGTCTGCCCGGCGTTGGTGCCGATCGCGAAGGCGTGCAGGAACCGCTCCGAGTGGGCCAGGGCCAGCCGGCGCGGGTGGTGCGGCGCACCGGCGGTGAGGTTGGCGTGCCGGGCCGCCACCCCCTTGGGCCGGCCCGTGGTGCCGGAGGTGTAGAGGATCTGGGCGAGGTCGCCGGGGCGGGCGGCGGACGGGGTGTCGTCGTCGTGCCCGTCGGCGCGCAGCTCGGCGTCGCCGTACACCGCCACGCCGGGTGGGGTGGGCGGGGCGGGGGTGTCGTCGCCGTGCACGACGGCGGTGGCCGCGCAGTGGGTCAGCGCGTACCCGAGCTGCCCGGCGGCCAGCCGGTCGGACAGCGGCACCGCCACCCCGCCGGCCCACAGGACGCCGCAGTACGTCACCGCGTACCGGACCCAGTCGCGGGGGCCGAAGAGCAGGCCGACCCGGTCGCCGGGGCGCAGCCCCCGACGGCGCAGCGCGGCGGCGACGGCCCGTGCCCCGGCGGACCACCCGGCGAAGGTCAGCGTCGCCACCTGGTGCACCTCGACCGCCACCCGGTCCGGGTGCAGCCCGGTACGCCAGTCGAGCAGCTCCGGCAGGGTACGCGGCGGCGGCGTACCGGTGGGTGTCGTGGTCATCGCGTTCTCCCCGCCGTTCCGACGCCCACCGGGGTCCGGTCGGCGAGGTCGGCCGTCCGGGCCCGGCGTTCCTCCAGGCCGACCAGGTCGTCCGGGGGTGCGTCGGGTACCTCGTCGTCGAACCGGGCGAGGGTGGGGGTGGCCAGCGACACCAGCGCGGTCAGCGCGATGCAGACCCCGAACAGCACGTAGAGCAGCCCGTGCCCGCGACCCGGTCCGACCCCGAGCACCGCGCCGACGGTGCCGGCCAGCGCCCCGTCGGGCAGCAGCGTCGGCTCCACCACCCGGGCGGCGAACGGGGCGACGAGGCCCCAGCCCAGCGGCAGGGTGGACTGGGCGACCATCTGGTTGACCGCGAACACCCGGCCGTGCACCCGCGCCGGCACCTTGGTCTGGATGATCGTCTGGTAGACGCCGTTGACGATGCCCAGCGCCAGGTACATGCCGAACGCGCCGGCCCCGATGAGCAGCAGGTTGGGCCGCAGCCCGGTCAGCACGGCGGCCACCGCGATGCCGAGGGTGCCCAGCAGCACCGCCCGCATGCGGCGGTGCCTGGGGCCACCCCACAGCAGCATCACCAGGCCACCGGTGGCCGCGCCGACCCCGCCGGTCAGCGCGATGCGGGACACGTCGGTGAGGTCGGCGAAGCCGAGCACCAGCGGGGAGAGCAGGAACAGCACCGGGAACAGGAAGAAGTTCAGCGCGGCGAAGAACGCCAGCATGGCGCGGAACTCCCGACGCCGCAGCGCGTAGCGCAGCCCGGCGACGATCTCGGTGCCGATGCCCTCGCGGCGGCGCAGGGCCAGCGTGCGGGGGAACCGGACGACCGCCAGCACCCCGACCGCGAACAGGTACGACGCCACGTCGATGAGCAGGATGCCGCGCAGCCCGACGGTCTCCAGCAGGGCCACGGCGAGCAGCGGCACGGTGAACTGGGTGAGGCCGACGGCGGTCTGGGTGAGGCCGTTGGCGTGCCCGAGGAAGCGTTTGGGCACCAGTTGCGGCACCGCCGAGACGAACGCGAGCCGTTGGAAGGCCAACGCGACCGACAGCCAGCCGACCAGCGGATAGAAGTGCCACACCTGGGCCCGGTCGGTGAGCACCAGCCCGGCGAGCACCGCGTTGGCGCTGCCGGCGGCGAGCCCGGCGGCCAGCAGCACCCGTCGCCGGCTGGTGCGGTCGATCAGCGCCCCGGCCAGCGGCGCGACCAGCAGGCCGGGCAGCAGACCGAGCACGGCGAACAGGGCGAACCGGGCGAGCGACCCGGTCTGCGTGTAGATCCACAGTGGGATCGCGAAGGTGGTCAGCGCGGTGCCCAGCCCGGACACCACCTGACCGGCGGCGACCAGCCCGAAGCGACGCAGGCTCGGCGGCGGGGTCCGGTCACCGCCGGCCGTCGGGCCCGGGGCGTCCGCCGTCGGGGGCCCGTCGGCACGGGAGACGGCGGCGAGCCGCCAGGGCGGTGGCGTGGCCGGCGGCCCGGCCGGGACGGGCCGGGGTGGCGCGTCGAGCCGCCGGTGCACGTCGGTGACGATCTCGGCCAGTTCGGCGGCCCGGTACTTGAGGAAGTAGTGCCCGCCCTCGTCGATCACGGCGAGGGCGGTGCGGGCACTGAGGAAGTGCCACTCCCGGTACCGTTCCTCGTGGTAGTCGGTGCTGCGGTCCCGCTCGCCGACCACGGAGACGACCGGCGCGCGCAGCGGGGTGACCCGCTGGCGCATCAGCGTGGTGAAGTAGTCCTCGCTGACCCGGGCGTCGTGCCGCATCGCCCGCACCAGGAACCGCACCTCGTCGGGGGCGAGCGAGCCGACCGCGGTGCCCTGCGCCTGCAACCAGGTGCGGTAGATCCGGTCGCTGCGCAGCCGCTCGGCCAGGCGCAGCCGCAGCAGCGGCCCGAGCGGCCCGTCGGCGGGCCGGGCGAACGGGAACACCGCGCCGAGGTACACCGCCAGCAGTTCCCGCCCGGCGGCCTCCAACCGGCGGGCCACCTCGACGGCCAGCGCCCCGCCGGGGCCGCAGTGGCCGTACACGATCAGCGGGCCGGTGACCCGGCCCAGCACCTCCGCGACCACGTCGGCGGCGACGTCGGCGATCGGCGCGGGCTCGTCGGCGAGACCGATGTCGTGCCCGGGTACGGCCACCGACAGCAGCCGGTACCCGGCCGGCAGCGCGTCGGCCAGCGGCTGGTACACCACCGCGCTGCCCCCGCCGTACGGGACGCAGAGCAGGGTGGCGACCCGGTCGGCGGCGGGCACCGGCGGGGTCAGCTCGTGCAGCAGCCCGGCCCGGCCGGCGTCGGGTCCGCCGACGAGATCCGCCAGCTCGCGTACGGTGCGGTGCCGGAACAGGTCCATCACGCTGACGGTCGGCGGGGTGCCGTCGACGACGGCGGGCAGTTCCCGGCGCAGCCGGGCCACCACCCGGGTGGCCAGCAGCGAGTGCCCGCCCAGGTCGAAGAAGTCGTCGGTGACGCCGACCTCGGGCACCCCGAGCACCGCCCGCCACACGTCGGCCACCAGCGTCTCCACCGGCCCGACCGGGGGTACCCGCTCGCCGGTCGGGCCGTCGTCGGTGGGCTCGGGCAGGGCCCGCCGGTCCACTTTCCCGTGTTCCTGCAACGGCAGCCGGTCCAGCACCACCCAGCGGGTGGGCACCATGTGCTCGGGCAGCCGCTCGGCGAGCCGGCGACGCCAGCGCGCCGGGTCCGGGCCGTCCGCGTCCGGCTCCGCCTCCAGGTAGGCCACCAGCCGGTCGTCGCGCAGCAGCACCGCCGCCTGGCGTACCCCCGGGCAGTCCCGCAGGGCGGCCTCCACCTCGCCCAGCTCGACCCGGTAACCACGGATCTTCACCTGGTGGTCGCGCCGGCCGAGGAAGATCAGCTCCCCGTCGGCCCGCCAGCGGGCCAGGTCGCCGGTGCGGTACAGCCGGGCCCCCGGCGGCCCGTACGGGTCGGGCACGAACCGTTCGGCGGTCAGGCCGGGCCGGTGCAGGTAGCCCCGGGCGAGCCGGTCCCCGCCCAGGTACAGCTCACCGGGCATACCGACCGGCACCGGGCGCATCCGCTCGTCGAGCACGTGCACCGAGGCGTACGGCAGCGGCCGGCCGGTCGGCACCGGCCCGACGTCCGGCGCGTCGGCCGGCACCCGGTAGGTGGCCACGCCGACGGTGGCCTCGGTGGGCCCGTAGTGGTTGAACACCCGGGTCGGCCCGGCGGCGAGCGGGGCGGTCCGCTCCAGGTCGGACGCCTCACCGCCGAGGATCAGCGCGCGGGCCGGCAGCAGGTCGTCCGGTGCGCAGTCGGCGGTCAGCGCCGCCAGGTGCGACGGGGTGATCTTCAGGTAGTCGATCCGTTCGTCGCGCAGCCGGGCGGCCAGTTCGGCCCCGGTGCCCCGGCGGGGGAGCAGGTGCACCGCGCCGCCGGTGGCCAGCGCCAGGTAGAAGACGGTGACGGCGAAGTCGAACGACATCGACTGCAACAGCCCGTACCGGGCGGCCGGGGCGACCGCGAACCGGTCCGCCACCCCGTCGAGGTAGCGCAGCACCGGCCGGTGCGGCACGGCCACCCCCTTCGGGGTCCCGGTCGAGCCGGAGGTGTAGATGACGTAGGCCAGGTGCCCGCCGCGCACCCCGGTCGCCGGCCGGTCGTCCGGCTGGGCGTCGACCTCGGCGGTGATCTCGTCCAGGCAGGTCGCCGCCGCCCCGGCGGGCAGCCGGTCGCGCAACCCGGCGTCGGTCAGCAGCACGGTCGGCCGGGCGTCGGCGAGCATCAGACCCAGCCGGGCGGCCGGCTGCTCCGGGTCCAGCGGCAGGTACGCCCCGCCGGCCCGCAGCACTCCGAGCAGCGTCACGGCCAGCTCGACGGACTGCTCCAGCAGCACCCCGACGAGGTGGTCCGGGCCCACGCCCCGGGCCCGCAGCCAGTGGGCGAGCCGGTTGGCCCGCCGGTCCAGTTCCCGGTAGCCGATCCGGTCGGTGCCGCAGACCACGGCCGGCGCGTCGGGGGCGGCGGCGACGTGCGGGTCGATCAGGTCGGCCAGGGTGACCGCCGCCCCGGTGACCCCGGCACCGGTCGGCGGTCCGCCGGCCCGCTCCCCGGCGAGGGCCAGCATCCGGTCCCGGCCGTTCGGGTCGAGCAGGTCCAGGTCGACCACCGGCCGGTCGGGCTCGGCGACGGCGGCGCGCAGCAGCGTCCGGAAGCTCTCGGCCAGCCCGGCGACGGTGGCGGCGTCGAACAGGTCGGTGTGGTAGACGAACGTGCCGCGCAGCCCGTCGGCGCTCTCCCCGACGTAGAGCGACAGGTCGAAGCGGGCGCTGGCCGCGTCGGTGCCGACCGGTTCGGCGTGCAGGCCGGCCGGCCACCGGTCGCCGCCCCGGGCGTAGTTCTGCAGGGTGAACAGCACCTGGAACACCGGGGCGCGGGCGACGTCCCGGGTGACGTTCAGCTCCTTGACCAGGCGTTCGAAGGGGATCTCCTGGTGGGCCAGGGCGCGCACCACGGTGCCCCGGTTGCGGCGCAGCAGGGTCGCGAAGCCCGGCTCGGCGGCGGTCGCCGGGTCCGGGGAGAGGTCGGCGCGCAGGGCCAGGGTGTTGACGAACAGGCCGACGAGGTGTTCCAGCTCGGGCACCACCCGCCCGGCCACCGGGGAGCCGACGGCGAAGTCCCGCTGCCCGCTGTAGCGGAACAGCACGGCCTGTAGGCCGGTGAGCAGGGTCATGTAGAGGGTGGCCCGGTGGGCCCGGCCCAGCCGGCGCAGCCCGTCGGTGAGGTCGGCGTCGACGGTGAACCGGTGGGTCGCGCCCGCGTACGACTGCACGGCCGGCCGGGGCCGGTCGGTGGGCAGTTCCAGCGGCGGCACCCCGGCCAGCGCGCGGGTCCAGTGGGTGAACCCGTCGCCGGTCGGCGGGCCGTCGAGCCGGTCCCGCTGCCAGCCGGCGTAGTCGACGTACCCGGTGGTCGGCGGTTCGGGCGGGTCGCCGCCGTCGCGCAGCGCGGCGTAGCCGGCGGCGATCTCCCCGAGCAGCAGGTCCAGCGACCAGCCGTCGCTGACGATGTGGTGCATCGCCAGGTGCAGCAGGTGTTCGGTGTCGGCCAGCCGGACGACGAGCACCCGCAGCAGCGGGGCGACGGTCAGGTCGAACGGGGTGTGCACGGAGTCGGCGACGAGGGCGTGGGCGGCGTCGGTGGTCGGCGCGGCGGTGACGGTCACCGGCACCCGTACCTCGGGCAGCACCGTCACCACGGGCTCCCCGTCGGCGCTCTCGGTGAACCGCATCCGCAGGCTGTCGTGCCGGGCGACGGTGGCGTCGAGGGCGGCGCACAGCAGGTCGACGTCGAACGCCCCGCGCAGCCGTACGGTCGTGTGGACGACGTACGCGGCGGTGCCGGGGGAGAGCTGTTCGGTGAACCAGATCCGCTCCTGGGCGAATGACAGCCGGGGATTTCCGGCGGCCCGGGGGATGGTGGAATGCGGCGGGGCGGCCCGCGTCGGTACGTCAACGTTCGTCACGCGGCGCCTTACTCGAAACGGTGCGGGCAGTGGCCAGTAGTCTGCCCGGCGGGCCCGAACCGTCGGATCGGCTGATCGGTCCACTATGGAAAGCACCTTCGAGCGATTCGGCGACGGTCGTCGCGTCGTACGGTCGGGAATGCGATTCGCTGACGTGGTGGTGCCCGCGCAATGGGCGTCGGAGACGATGCTGTCCGCCGAGTTCTCCGGCGACGGGGCCGGGTCGGCGCCGTTGACCTGGGCCCAGCAGGTGATGTGGCGGTCCCTCGCCCGGTACGGCTCCAACCACGTCTTCCTCAACCTGCGCCGCACGGTGCCGCTGTCCGCACGGGCCGGGGCGGACCCCGCCGCCGTGGTCCGGGCGGTCGGCGCGCTGGTCGGCCGGCACGGCGCGCTGCGGACCCGGGTGCGGGTCGTCGACGACGTGCCCCGGCAGGAGACGGCGGCAGCCGGGGTGCTGCCGCTGCTGGTCAGCCCGGGGGCCGACGACGGTTCGCGGGCCGCCCGACAGGTCGCCGGCCGGCTCGGCGACGTCGCGTTCGACCACGCCGCCGAGTGGCCGCTGCGGGTCGCGCTGGTGACCGTCGACGACCGGGTACGGCAGATCGTGGTGGTGTTCAGCCACTCCACGGTGGACGCGCACGCCGCCGAGGTGGTGCTGCGGGACCTGCGGCTGCTCGTGCTGCGCGGCGGCCTGTCCACCCCGGCCGGCCCGCAGTCGGTGGACGTGGCCCGCCGCCAGCACGGGGTCGACCAGGGTCGTTCGGCGCGGGCGGTCGGGCACTGGCTGCGCGAGTTCGACCGGCTGCCGCCGTCGCCGCTGCCCGCGCCGGGTCCGGGGCTGACGCCGGCGTGGCGGCGCGGCGTGCTGGTCTCCCCGGCCGTCGACACGGCCGCCCGGCTGATCGCCGCCCGGCACCGGGTCAGCGGTTCCGCGGTGCTGCTGGCCGGGGTGACGGCGATGGCCGTCGGCCACGGTCACCGGGAACGCTGCGGCATTTTCCCGATGGCCCACAATCGGTTTCGGGCCGCGTACGCGAATGCCGTCGCCAATCTCGGCCAGATCGGTTTCGGCATGCTGGACGTGTCGGGTCGTCCCCATTTCGGGGAGTTGTTGTCCCGGGTGTGGCGGGTGTCCCTGGATGCGTTGCGGCACGCGTATTACGACCCGGTCGCGCTGCGGCTCGCATTCGAGCAACGGGGGGTCGACCCGGCGTCGGCGTTCCAGCCGTACCACTACTTCAACGACGTGCGGTTGCCGGTCGGCGGGGCCGACCGGCTGCCGGCGGTGACCCGGGAGGCGTTGCGGGCGGCCACCGCGGACAGCACCTTCGCCTGGACGGCGGGGCTCGACCAGGCGGCCTGGCACCTGCTGACCCACGTGGTGGACGAGCCGGCCGGGGTGGGTGTCACGCTCACCGTCGACACCCGGCAGCTTCCGCTGGCCACCGTCGAGCCGTTCCTGCGCGGCCTGGAGGACCTGCTGGTGCGGGCCGCCTTCGACGACGTCCCCTGGCCCTGGTCACCCGCCATCGCGACCGCCCCCACCGCGACCGCCGTCGTCCCGCCGGCCGGGCGGACGTCCGCCGCCGACGGGTCGACGTACGCCGAGTTCGCCGGGGGGCGGGCCGCGACCGGGCCGCTGACCTGGGGGCAGCGGGCGATGTGGCGGACGGTGGCGGAGTTCGAGGCCCCCGCCGCGTACCGGGTGCTCACCCTGCCCCGCACCCTGGCGGTCTCGGCGCGGGCCGGGGTGGACGTGCCCCGGGCGGTGCGGGCGGTGGGTGCGCTGCTCGCCCGGCACGAGTCGTTGCGGACCCGGGTCCGCCCGTACGACGGGCAGCTGTGCCAGGAGGCGTCGGCGGCGGGACGGCTGCCCGTGGGGGTGCACGCCGTACCCCGGCCGGCCGACGACCCGGACGGCGCGCGGGTCGCGGCGGAGCTGGCCGCGCGACTGGCCGGGTCGCCGTTCGACCACGCCGTCGAGTATCCGCTGCGGGTCGCGCTGGTCACCGTGGCCGACACGGTACGGCAGGTCGTGCTGGTGTTCAGCCACTGCGCCGTCGACTTCCACGCGGCCACCACCGTACTGCGGGACCTGCGTCTGCTGCTGTTGCGCGGGGCGGTCGACGACGCGCCCGGCCTCCAGTCGTTGGACGTCGCCGGGCAGGAGCGCACGGTGCAGCAGCGGCGGTCGCAGCGGGCGGTGGCGTACTGGCTGCGGCAGTTCCCCGGCCTGCCGATGACCCTGGCCGACCCGGTCGGGGTCGGCGCGACGCCCCGCTACCGGCAGGGTTCGCTGGTCTCCGCGGCGGTGCACCACGCGATGCGGCTGGTCGCCACCCGGTACGGCGTCAGCACCTCCACCGCCCTGCTCGCCGCGACCGCCGCCGTCCTCTGCGGCGACACCGGGCAGGACGCCTGCGGCATCGTGGTGATGGCCAACAACCGGTTCCCACCCGGGTACGACCGGGCGGTCGCCACCCTGAACCAGATCGGGCTGTGCCGGCTGGACCTGACCGGGCGGCCCGACTTCGGCACCCTGCTGTCCCGGGCCGGGCGGGCGGGCCTGGACGCGTACCGGCACGCCTACTACGACCCGGTGGAGTTCGAACGGGCGTTCACCGAGCGGGGGCACGACCACCGTAGCGTGCTGGCCCCGCTGTGCTATCTCAACGACACCCGGCTCGTCCCCGAGGTGGACCCGGGGGTGGCCGGCCCCGACGAGGCGGCCCTGCGGGCGATGGTGGCGTCCGCCGGGGTGCGCTGGGTGGGGGAGCTGGACCGGTTCGCGTGGCGCTGCCGGGTGCAGGTGCGCGACGCCCCCGGCGCGGTGGAGCTGGCGGTCACCGCCGACACCCGCTACCTGCCGGTCGAGCGGGCCGCGCGGCTGCTGACCGGGGTGGAGGCGCTGCTGGTCGAGGCCGCCTTCCACGAGGTGCCCTGGCCGTGGTCGCCGCCGGCCCGCGCCGAGCCGGCGGGTTGATCCGCGCCGGCGGGGCGTCGCGGTCGGTGGACCGCGACGCCCCGCCGACGGTCAGGCCGGGCTGCCGGTGACCGTGCTGCCGGACTTCGTGATCCGGTACGTCTTCTGCGTGCCGCTCCAGAAGTGGAAGGTCAGGGTGACCGGGCCGTCGTTGACCTCGGCGAAGAACTCCGGCTTCAGCAGGATGGTGTTGGCGGTGTAGTCCGGCTGGAAGTGCGTCCAGAACTCCTTGTAGGAGGTCCAGTTGGCCGGTCCGGCGCCGCTGCCGTCGGCGTACTTCGCTTCCATGGTGGCGAGCTGGTCGCCCCGGAACTGGGTGGGGATGGCGAACGACGTGGTCGTGCCGCTGGCCGCCGACTGGGTCGGCGGGTCGTACGAGATGATGCTGATCTGCCAGGGCACGCCCTGGGAGAAGCGCGCCTCGATGGTGGCGTTGACCCCGGCGGCGCGGTTGCCGGCGAGCCGGGTCAGCGCCGACGCGGTCAGCGTCAGCGTGCTGCCGGAGACGGTGTAGTCGGTGCCGGCGACCAGGTTGGTGCTGCCCTGCCGCAGGCCCTGGAACGACGCGCCGTTGAGGTTGAGGGTGAGCGACTTGGCGGTGATGGTGCCGCTGCGCGGCAGGTAGACCTGGTCGGAGGAGGCGGTGGCCGAGCGGGTGGTGAGGTTCGCCTTCATCAGGTCGTAGATGCCCTGGTCCCGCCACTGCAACGTGGTGCGGTTGAGGAACGAGCCGGCGTCCCAGAGCATCGTGGTGAGGTTGCGGGTGCGGGCGTGGTAGCCGACGGCCTCGAAGAACTTCAGCAGTTCGCCGCGTTCGATGATGCCGGGGCGGGTGTAGTCGTAGCTGAGCAGCGCCCACTCCCCGATGATCACCGGGATGCCCCGGGCGACGAACGAGGCGCGGGCCCGCTCGAAGGTGCCGACGAGGTCCTGTTCGACGTTGCTGTCGTAGCGGGTGCCTCCGGCGATGTTCACGCTGAACGGCCAGTACCCGTAGAAGTGGATGGTCGCGGCGATGTTGGGGTCGCGCAGCTGGCTGATCGTGGTGTTCAGCGCGTCCATCCGGGCCTGTTCGCCGCTGGTGTGCAGGGTGGGCAGCACCAGCAGCCGGGTGGCGTTGCCGCCGCCGGACTGGCGGATCAGGCGGACGAACGCCAGGTGCAGTTCCCGCAGCACCTCGTCGCCCTGGGCGTCGTCGGCGGTGCCGGTGAACTGCGGCTCGTTGATGTTCTCGAACACCAGCTTGGCCGAGTGGTCGCGGAACGTGGTGGCGATCTGGGTCCACAGCGCGGTGTACCGGTTCAGCACGGTGGTGCGGTCGCCCGGGTACCCGTTGAGCCACTGCCAGGAGTCGTGGTGCAGGTTGATCATCACGTAGAAGCCCTCGGCCAGCGACCAGTCGACCACCTGGCGGACCCGGGCCAACCAGACCGGGTCGATGGTGTACGTCGGGGCCGGCCCGGTGTGGTCGGTCCAGGTCACCGGGATGCGGATGCTGCGGTAGCCCTGCGAGCGCACCTGCCGCAGCAGGGCCTGGGTGGTCAGCGGATTGCCCCACGCGGTCTCGTCGGGGATCGCGTCGAGGGTGTTGCCCAGGTTCCAGCCGGGCTGCATCGCGGCCACCGTCGCCATCGGGTCCCCACCGGGCGACGGCGACGGCGAGACCGTCGGGGAGGGGGAGACCGTCGGGGACGGCGGCGCGGTGGTGCCGGTCGGCGTCGGCGTGCTCACGCTCCCGGTGCAGGCGACCCCGTTGAGGGTGAACGAGGTCGGCACCGGGTTGCTGCCCGTCCACGACCCGTTGAAGCCGAAGGAGACGGTGCCGTTGGTGGCGATCGCCGCGTTGTAGCTCAGGTTCTTCGCGGTGACCTGGTCGCCTGCGGCGGTGGCCGTCACGTTCCACGCCTGGGTGACGCGCTGGCCGGCCGGGAAGGTCCAGGCCAGGCTCCAGCCGTTGACCGCGTCGCCGAGGTTGGTGACCTGGACGTCGGCGGTGAAACCGCCCTGCCACTGGGCCGGCACGGTGTACGCCACCCGGCAGCCGGCGGCGGCCTGGGCGTTGCCGGCGACCATCAGGCCCGCCAGGAGCAGTGCGGCGAGGGCGCCGGCGAGCAGGCCGGCCCGTTGTCGCATTCGTCGGAGGTGCTGGGTACTCATCAGGGGAACTCCTCGCCGGGATGGCGCCGGTTGGATGGGGGTCGTCGGACGTCTCGCCGACCGGGGCGGCCCCGGCCGGTCCGGTGTCGTCCGGGTCGGGGGCGGCCCACGGCGTCGTGCCGGCGCGACCGGGGGTCGGCTGGCCGCCCGGCGGCCCGGCCGGAACGGGGCGAGTGCGGGCGCTGCCCAGGGCGTCCGCGATGAGTGGCGAGGCTCCCGCCTGGAAACGATCGGATACTGTTCCTGGAAAGTTTCCGCCGCAGACCTTACAAGTATCGGTCGACGTGCGTCAATGACAGGGGTGTTCCGCGCCCCTGCGCCGAACCGAATGCCATGACCTGCCGCGCTCGACCCGGAGCCTCGTCGAACATCTCCTGAAGTCGATGGAAAGTTTCCGTCCCGGTCGGCTCCGCACCCGGAGGACGGACATCGACGGTCGGGTTATCCTGGGTCCCCCTGAATGATGCCGGCGGTCCCCGCGACGGTGCCGGCGGCCCGGTCGCGTGTGGACCTGGCGGCGTGACCGGCAGCCACCGCCGGGGAGGAGGCCGGGTTGAGTCAGGTCGAGTCGGGCGGACCGGGTAGCGACCTGGCGTCGCTCACCGAGCCCAGCAGACCCGTGACGATCGCGGCGATCGCCGCGTCGGCCGGTGTGTCGGTGCCGACCGTGTCGAAAGTGATCAACGGCCGGTCCGGCGTCGCGGCGGACACCCGGGCCCGCGTCGAGGCGGCGATCAGCCGGCACGGCTACCGCAGGGCCGCCCCGGTCACCCGCAGCAACATGATGGAACTGGTCTTCGACGAGATCGAGGACATGTGGGGCCTGGAGATCATCCGGGGGGTCGAGCGGGTGGCCCGGCAACACCGCGTCGGCGTCGTCCTCACCGAGTTCGGGCCGCAGCGCAACGCGATCCGGTACTGGATCGACGACACCCTCGCCCGACGGCCGGACTGCCTGGTCATGGTGGCCCAACTGGACGCGGAACAGCACCGGCTGCTGCGTGCCCGGGGCATCCCGTTCGTGGTCTTCGACCCCACCACCGAACTGCCCGAGGACGTCCCGTTCGTCGGCGCGACGAACTGGGCCGGCGGCCGGTCGGCCACCCGCCACCTGATCGGGCTCGGCCACCGGCGGATCGCGATGATCGCCGGCCCGGAACACGTCCTGTGCTGCCGGGCCCGGCTGGACGGCTACCGCTCCGCCCTGGAGGCCGCCGGCCTGCCGGTGGCGTCCGGCCTGGTCCGGCACGCCGGCCTGACCGACACCGACGGCCGGGCCGCCGCCCTCGACCTGCTCCGTCGCCCGGACCGCCCGACGGCGGTGTGCACCGGCAACGACCTCCAGGCCCTCGGGGTCTACCAGGCCGCCCGCACGCTCGGGCTGCGGATCCCCGCCGACCTCAGCGTCGTCGGCTTCGACGACCTGCCGGTGGCCACGCTGGTCGACCCGGCACTGACCACCGTGCACCAACCGTTGCGCGAGATGGCGGTCACCGCCACCGAACTGGCCCTCGCCCTCGGGCGGGGGGAACCGACCGGTCAGGTCCGCCTGGAACTGGCGACCACCCTGACCGTACGCCACAGCACCGCGCCGCCGCCGGCCTGACCGGCGACGCCGCCGCGTCGCCGCCCGGGTCCACGGCGGGCCCCGACCGCCCGCTCACAGCCCGGCGCAGGGGCGCTCGTCGACCGTGCAGCCCTGGGGCGCCTTGGTGACCGGGTCGGCGGTGCGGACGTCGAAGCGGATGGCCTGCGTCCCGCCCGCCGCGACGGCCGGGCCGGTGAAGGTGACCGACTGCCCGTCCTGCCGCCAGTCGGCACCGGTCACCTCCGCCGCCGAACTGCCCCGGGGCAGCGTGACGACGACCGTCCAGCCGGTGGCCGGCGTCCCGCCCGGATTGTCGACCACCACCTCCCCGGTGTATCCGAAGACCCGGGTCGACACCGTCGCGTACCGGGCGTCCAGCGGCCCCGCGACCGCCGGGGTCGGGGTGGGGGTCCGCGACGGGGTCGCCGACGGTGACCGGCTCGGCGGGGCGCTGCGCGACGGCGGGGCCGGCGTCGGGCGTGCCGACGGGCTGCCCGGCACCGTCGAGATCCGG
>NZ_JACGMO010000138.1:0-20239 GCF_015354745.1 Micromonospora sp. S-DT3-3-22 | reverse complement strand
GCCTCCGGGCACGAGGTGGTGGCCGTGGTGACCCGCCCCGACGCGCCCGCCGGTCGGGGTCGGGGTGTGCTGCGTTCCCCGGTCGGCGTCTGGGCCGACCAGCACCACCACCAGGAGTACGGCGGGCAGCGGCTGGTGGGTCGCCGCGCGTACCCGGTCGGAGAGCAGGCCCAGCGCGGTGGCCGTGGCGACCGCGGCGAGCGCCCCGCCGAGCAGCCGGCGGGCCAGCCGGGCGGTCGCCGGGGTGTCGGCGGCCGGCAGGCGCAGGGTGAGGAACGTCGCACCGTGCGCGGCGGCCAGGGTGAGCAGGGCGAGCCCGGTGGCGGCGACGAACGGGGTGGCCAGGTGGGTCTGGCCGGCGACGTGGCCGGTGGCGTCGATCGGCAGGCCCTGGAGCAGCCCGGCGAGCAGGGCACCCCAGCCGAAGGCGGCCAGCGCGCTGCCGGCGACGATCACCCGGTCCCAGCCACGGCGGGCGGCCGGGCCGGTCGGCCGGCTGCGGAGCTGCACCCCGGTGGTGACCAGGATCACCCCGACCAGTGCCCCGGCCACGGCGGGGTAGTGGCCGGAGAGGAGTTCACCCTCCAGGGTGGGGAACGCGCCGAAGAGGATGCCGGCGGCGGCCACCAGCCACACCTCGTTGCCGAGGAAGAACGGGCCGAGCGCGGTGAGCCCGGCGCGGTGGGCGGCCGGGGTGTCGCGCCGGGCGAGCAGCAGCCCCACCCCGTAGTCGGAGCCGGCGAGGACGAGGTAGCCGGCGAAGAAGAGGCCGAGCAGGGCGTACCAGAGCAGGGGCATCGGGGGTCCTCTCAGGCGAAGGCGGGGGTGGGCCGACGCTCGTCGTCGGGGGTGCCGGGCGGGCGGCCGAGCGCCGGGTCGACGGCACCCCGGGCGGCGTGCCGGGCGAGCAGCGTCCAGTTGGTGACGGCGAGCGCGCCGAGCAGCAGGCTGAAGCCGATCAGCGAGGCGAGCATCAGGCCCGGGTCGACGCGGGAGACGGCCTGGTCGGTGGGGAGCAGCCCGTACGCGGCCCAGGGCTGTCGGCCGACCTCGCGGGCGAGCCAGCCGAGGAGCACCGCGACGAACGGCAGCGGCAGGGCGAGCAGGACGAGCCAGAGCGGGAAGCGCAGCCGGATCAGCCGGTCCCGCCAGAGCAGCGGCAGCAGCAGCCACACGCAGCCCAGGGTGAACCCGATCAGGATCATGAAGCCGAGCCCGACGTTGGACAGCACCGGCGGGGTGTAGTCACCGGGGCCGAACCGGGTGGTCCACTCGGCGATCCGGGCGTCGGCGGTCGGGCCGGCGTCGAACTTGGTGGGTTGCAGCTCGCCGACCGGCCCGAACTGGGCGAAGCCGAACCCCTGTACCAGGCTGACCGACAGGGCGGCGGTGACCAGCCCGATCCGCAGGGCGGTGCGGTGCAGGGCGAAGTCGGTGGTCCGCCGGATCAGGTGCCAGGCGCTGACCGAGGCCATCAGCATGCCGCCGGTGAGCAGGCTGGCGGCGATCACGTGGCCCAGCGCCATGCCGAGGGTGGGGTTGGTGAGTAGCGCTCCGAAGTCGGTCAGGTGGGCGACCCCGTCGCGCACCCGGTAGCCGACCGGGTGCTGGAGCCAGGCGTTCGCCACCATGATCCAGAACGCCGAGGCGTACGCGGTGAGCGCGACCCCCCAGAGCAGCGCCAGGTGTACGCCGCGCCGCAACCGGTGCCAGCCGAAGATCCACATTCCGAGGAACGTCGACTCCAGGAAGAACGCCACGAGCGTCTCGATCGCCAGCGGGGCCCCGAAGACGTTGCCGACGTAGCGCGACAGCCCGCTCCAGTTCAGCCCGAACTGGAACTCCAGCACGATGCCGCTGGCGATGCCGAGCACGTAGTTGATCACGTAGAGCTGGCCCCAGAACCGGGTCAGCCGTTCCCACTTCGGGTCCCCGGTGAGCGCCCAGGTGGTCTGGAGCCCGACCAGCAGGGTGACCAGGCCGAGGGTGACCGCCACGAAGAGGAAGTGGATCGAGGTGGTGGTGGCGAACTGGAGGCGCGCGAGGAGCAGGGTGTCCATGAACCTCTCCAGAGGTAGTCCCGCTTGTCGTAGCGATGCTACACGTAGCTTGCCTACCTATAGGTGCGTGCGGAACCGCCGCCCGGTACGCGGGGCGTCAGCTCAGGAACAGCGAGATCGGCAGGGCGGCCAGGGTGGTCGTCACCGCCAGCGCGACGGCACCGAGCAGCCGGGGCGGCCGGTCGGCGACCAACAGCCGCTGCACCCGGACGTCGAGGTCCCGGTCACCGAGACCCAGCGTGCCGGCCGGGGCGATCCGGTGCCCGGCGGCGGCGAACCGGCGCAGCGCGCCCGCCAGCGGAGCCTCGGCATGCAGCGCACGGGCCTTGTCGTCGGCGCGCATCTCGACCAGCAGGGCCACCCGCTCGTGGGCGGCACCGACCCAGCGGAACCACGGCAGCGCCCGGCGCAACGCGGTGAACGGCAACAGCACCAGATCGTGCCGCTCCTGGGCGTGCGCCCGCTCGTGGGCGAGCACCGCCGCCAACTCGGCCCGGTCCAGCAGGCTGAGGGTGCCGGCACTGACCACCACCCGGGGCCGTACCCCGGGCAGGCAGTACGCGGCGGCGCCGGGATGGTCGAGCACCAGCGCGCCGGGGATCGCCGGGTCCCGGCGGGCGACCAGGGTGAGCAGGTCCCGGTGCCGACGCTGGGCCCGCACCGTGGAGTGCACGCTGCGGACGGTGGTGCCGAGCAGCACCGCGCCGATGCCGAAACCGACCCCCACCAGGCCCAGGTGGACGGCGGTCACCCCGGCCGGCAGCGTGCCGTGGGCCAGGTCGTCGGCGAGGGCCAGCAGCGCCCCGCCGGTCGGCCGGTCGTACACGGTCAGCCCCAGCGCCATCGGCAGGCCCATCGCGGACAGGCCGAGGGCCAGCCCGACCGCCTGCCAGCAGACGATCGCGACCCGGGGGGCCCGCCACGTCCAGGTGGCGCGGGCCAGCACCTGGGCGGTCAGCCAGCAGGCCAGGACCGCCCCGGCGAAGTGCACGGCGTACGCCACGGCGGTCGCCCTACCGGTCCGTGGCCTCGTCGACGGCCCTGGGTCGGCCGGCGCGCGGGTCCCCGACCCGGTCGGTCAGCCCGGCCCCGGTCGACCCGGCGTCGGGTCCGGCCGGTGCGGGGCCGGCCAGCCCCGCCTCCGCACCGAGCGCCGCCCGCAGCACCTCGGCCTCGGTGCCGGTCACCGAGCGGGCGAAACGCACCAGCGCGGCGTCCCGGCTGCCACCGAGGTCGAGGGCGTCGAGCATGAGCTGGGCGATGTGCGCCTCCCGGCTGGCGGCGGCCCGGTAACGCCAGGCCCGCCCCTCGCGTTCGCGCTGCACCATGCCCTTGCCGGCGAGCCGGTCCAGCACGGTCATCACCGTCGTGTACGCCAACTCGCGCCCGTCCAGCGCCTCGGCGACCTCGCGTACGGTCACCCCGTCCGACGTGCCCGGGACCACGTCCCAGAGCACGTCCATCACCGCCCGCTCAAGATCGCCCAGCCGAGTCACCAGGTAATCCTACCCCCCGTAGTAGAACCCCTTCCACGGCAGGACACCCGTGATCACACCCCCTTGGGGTGCCAGACCGTCTTCGTCTCCAGCAGCGCGGTCATCCGGCGCAGGCCCGGGTCGCCCGTCCAGTCGTGGTCGGCCGGGGCCGGCCGGAGCACCCGCTTGAGGTTCTCCGCCGCCCTGGCCTCCAGGTCGGTCGCCAACTCCCGGTCGGCCACCCCGGCCAGGTCGATCGCGTTGACGTCGAGGTGCGCGGCCAGCGTCGGCGCGGTCTCGGTGATCCGGCCGGTGAGCAGGTTGACCACCCCGCCGGGCAGGTCGGAGGTGGCCAGCACCTCGGCCAGGGTCACCGCCGGAAGCGGGGCCGCCGGGGAGGCCGCCACCACCACCGTGTTACCGGTGACGATGGCCGGGGCGATCACGCTGACCAGGCCGAGCAGCGCCGGGGACTCGGGGGCCACCACGGCCACCACCCCGGTCGGCTCGGGCGCAGACAGGTTGAAGTAGGGCCCGGCGACCGGGTTGGCGCCGCCGTACACCTGGGGGAGCTTGTCGGCCCAGCCGGCGTACCAGACCCAGCGGTCGACCGCCGCGTCCACCTCGTCGCCGGGGACGCCGAGCGCCACGAACTGCTCGCGTCGGCCCTCCAGCATCTCGGCCACCCGGTAGAGGATCTGACCCCGGTTGTACGCGGTCGCGCCGGCCCACCCCTTGACGGCGGCGCGGGCGGCGACGACGGCGTCCCGCGCGTCCTTGCGGGAGGCCAGTGACACGTTCGAGTCCTGCACGAGATACGACCGTCCCGACTCGCTGCGCGGGAACTTCCCGCCGATGAAGAGCTTGTACGTCTTGCGTACCGCGACCCGCTCAGACATTGAGGTACGCCTCCAGCCCGTGCCGGCCACCCTCGCGGCCGTAGCCCGACTCCTTGTAGCCGCCGAACGGCGAGGTCGGGTCGAACTTGTTGAACGTGTTGGCCCACACCACCCCGGCGCGCAGCCGGTCGGCGGTCCACAGGATGCGGGAGCCCTTGTCGGTCCAGATCCCGGCCGACAGCCCGTACGGCGTGTTGTTGGCCTTCTCCACGGCCTCGGCCGGGGTGCGGAAGGTCAGCACGGACAGCACCGGGCCGAAGATCTCCTCGCGGGCCACCCGGTGCGCCTGGGTGACCCCGGTGAAGATCGTCGGTGCGAACCAGAACCCCCGGTCGGGCAGCTCGCACGGCGGCGACCAGCGCTGCGCGCCCTCGGCGGCCCCGGCGTCGGAGAGTTCCCGGATGCGGGCCAGTTGGGCGGCCGAGTTGATCGCCCCGACGTCGGTGTTCTTGTCCAGCGGGTCGCCGACCCGCAGCAGCGCCATCCGCCGCTTGAGCGCGTCGAGCACCTGCTCGGCGACGTTCTCCTGGACCAGCAGCCGGGAACCGGCGCAGCAGACGTGGCCCTGGTTGAAGAAGATGCCGTTGACGATCCCCTCGACGGCCTGGTCGACCGGCGCGTCGTCGTAGACGATGTTGGCGGCCTTGCCGCCCAGTTCCAGGGTGACCTTCTTGCCGGTGCCGGCCACCGACCGGGCGATGGCCTTGCCGACCTCGGTGGAGCCGGTGAACGCGACCTTGTCCACGCCCGGGTGCTCCACCAGCGCCCGGCCGGTGTCGCCCGCGCCGGTGACGATGTTGACCACGCCGGCCGGCAGGTCGGCCTGCTGGCAGATCTCGGCGAACAGCAGCGCCGTCAGCGGGGTGGTCTCGGCCGGCTTGAGCACCACCGTGTTGCCGGCGGCGAGCGCCGGGGCGACCTTCCAGGCCAGCATGAGCAGCGGGAAGTTCCACGGGATGACCTGCGCGGCCACCCCGAGCGGCTGCGGGTCCGCGCCGAAGCCGGCGTACGGCAGCTTGTCGGCCCAGCCGGCGTAGTAGAAGAAGTGCGCGGCGACCAGCGGCAGGTCGACGTCCCGGGACTCCCGGATCGGCTTGCCGTTGTCCAGCGACTCCAGCACCGCCAGCTCGCGGGAGCGTTCCTGGATGAGCCGGGCGATCCGGTACAGGTACTTGGCCCGGTCCCGGCCCGGCATCGGCCCCCACACCTTGTCGTACGCCTTGCGGGCGGCGCGGACCGCGCGGTCGACGTCCTGGGTGCCGGCCCAGGTGACCTCGGCGAGCACCTCCTCGGTGGCCGGGTTGACCGTCTTGTCGAGCTGCTCGCCGTCGACGAACTCGCCGTCGATGAACAGCCCGTAGGACGACCTGATGTCGACGATCGCGCGCGACTCGGGCGCAGGGGCGTATTCGAACATCATGCTCAGTCCAGGGTGAAGTAGTCGGGACCGGAGTAGGTGCCGGTCGTCAGCTTGGTGCGCTGCATGAGCAGGTCGTTGAGCAGGCTGGACGCGCCGAACCGGAACCAGTCCGGGTCGAGCCAGTCGCTGCCGACGGTCTCGTTGACCATCACCAGGTACTTGATGGCGTCCTTGGTGTTCTTGATCCCGCCGGCCGGCTTGACGCCGACCTGCCGCCCGGTGGCGGCCCGGAAGTCGCGGACCGCCTCCAGCATCACCAGGGTCACCGGCAGGGTGGCGGCGACCGGGACCTTGCCGGTGGAGGTCTTGATGAAGTCGCCGCCGGCCAGCATCGCCAGCCAGGAGGCCCGCCGGACGTTGTCGTAGGTGGCCAGCTCGCCGGTCTCCAGGATCACCTTCAGGTGGGCTGCCGGTCGCCCCTGGCGACCGCCATCAGCAGCGCCGCAGGCCTCCTTGACCGCCTTGATCTCGTCGTAGACCTCGGCGTAGCGGCCGGCCAGGAACGCGCCCCGGTTGATCACCATGTCGATCTCGTCGGCCCCGGCGGCGACGGCCGCCCGGGTGTCGGCGAGCTTGACGTCAAGCGGCGCCTGCCCGGACGGGAACGCGGTCGCCACGCTGGCCAGGTGCACGGCGCTGCCGCGCAGCACCTCGGCCACGTACGGGACCATCGCCGGGTAGACGCAGACCGCGCCGACGTGCGGGCAGGTCGGGTCGGCCGGGTCGGGGCGCAGCGCCTTGGCGGCCAGGGCGCGGACCTTGCCCGGGGTGTCGGCCCCCTCCAGGGTGGTCAGGTCGACCATCCGGATGGCCAGGTCGATCGCCTGCGCCTTGGCGGTGGTCTTGATCGAGCGGGTGCCGAGCTGTGCCGCCCGCTGCTCCGCGCCGACCTGGTCCACCCCGGGCAGGCCGTGCAGGAAGGTCCGCAAAGCGGTCTCGGATCGCCCCAGCTCGGACAGGTCCGACCGGGCCGACGTCGTTGTCGCCGTCATGCCCCGAATACTACGCAGCCGCGAGTCGGGTGATCCTGGTCACAGTGCCTCGGGGCGACCGGCCCGCCCGCCGGGCCGGAGGTGAGCGACGTCGCCGCCCGCCGCGCACCCGTACTGCCGGCGGACCCGGACCGGTAGGTTGAGCGATCGTGGACGTACACGTCATTGACCACCCGCTCGCCCAGTCGCGGCTGACCGCCATGCGGGACGCCCGGACCGACTCGTCGTCGTTCCGGGCCGCGCTGCACGAACTCACCACCATGCTGGTGTACGAGGCCGCGCGCACCTTCCCGGTCGAGAAGTACCCGGTGCAGACCCCGGTCACCGGGGCCGAGGGCACCCGGTTGGCGAACCCGCCGCTGCTGGTGCCGGTGCTGCGGGCCGGCCTCGGGATGGCCGACGCCGCCCTCGGGCTGCTGCCCGAGTCGTCGATGGGTTTCGTCGGCCTGGCCCGCGACGAGGAGACGTACGAGCCGCGCGCCTACATGGAGTCGCTGCCCCGGGACCTGACCGGGCTGCCGGTGCTGGTGCTCGACCCGATGCTGGCCACCGGCGGTTCGCTGGAGCACTGCTGCCGGCTGCTCGCCGACCGGGGCTGCACCGACATCACCGTGCTCTGCGTGCTCGCCGCCCCGGTCGGCATCGCCCGGCTGGAACGGTCGGGGCTGCCGTTGCGCCTGGTCACCGCGTCGATCGACGAGGGGCTGAACGACAACATGTTCATCGTCCCGGGTCTCGGCGACGCCGGTGACCGCCAGTTCGGCGGAATGCCCCGCTTCTGACCTGCCCACCGCTGGTGCGCCCGGCGTCAGCAGGCGGGTGGCCGGCGGGTCGCGGGGAAGCGGTCGACCGGCCGTGGGGGGTTGCCTTCCCACGGAAAGCGAGTCGGGGAGCGCGGGGTGCGTTCAGGCGCTACCGTCTCGGGCCATGACTGGTGTTGCGCTGGCCGAGGAGTTGTTGCTCCTCGCGTATGACGATGAGACCGGCAAGGCGACCATGCCCCGGATCAGCCTCGACCTGGGGATGGCCGCCGCCGTCCTGGTCGAGCTGGCCCTCGCCGGCCGGATCGCGTACGTCGATGGGAACCTGGCGGTGACCGACCCGACGCCGGTCGGCGAGCCGATCCTGGACGGGGTGCTGGGCCGGCTGGCCGCCGACACCCCGCACAGCCCGTCCTCCTGGGTGCAGCGTCTGCGGCACGGCCTGCGCGACCGCATCCTCGGCGACCTCGTCGAGCGGGGTGTGGTGCGCGACGTCGAAGAGACCGAGCTGGACTTCATCGTGGTGCACCGCTACCCGACCACCGACCCGTCGGTGGAGCAGGACAGCCGGCGGCGGCTGGCCGAGGCGCTGGCCGGCGAGCAGCTCCCCGACGAGCGGACGGCGGCGCTGGCCACCCTGGTGGCGGTGCTGCGGATGGAGCCGGCGCTCGGCCTGGACGGCAGCGCCGCGCAGGACGCCCGGCGTCGGCTGGAGGAGATCGCGGGCGGGGCCGGCTTCTCCGGCACGATCAGCCTGGAGGAGTCGGTGGTCCGCCCCTCGGTGGCCCTGGTGGTCACCGCCCTCGGGCAGGCCGTCGACCAGGCGCTCGGCAAGCGCACCGTGGGCTGAGCCGGCCGTCCCGGGCGGGTGCGGCGGCCTCAGCGGATACGCGGGGGCCGGCCTTCAGCGGGTGAGTCGGTGGGCCTTGACGTGGGTGACGAAGGCGGACCAGGCGGTGGGTGGGACGGTGAGGGTCGGGCCGGTCGGGTCCTTGCTGTCCCGGATGCCGATGATGCCGGGGAGGTTGTCGGCCACCTCGACGCACTCGCCGCCGTTGGTGCCGCTGCGGGTGCTGGTGCGCCAGCGGGCGCCGGTCAGGTCACTCATGGCACTCTCCCCGGATCGCGTCGATCAGCTCGGTCGATTGTCCCGCGTCGAGGGCGAGGGAATCCAGCCCCTTCCAGACCCGCTCGTAGGCGGCGATCTCTGCCGGCTGGTCGAGGTAGAGCGCGCCGGTGAGCCCTTCGACGTAGACGGTCGGCGGCTCGCTCGGGCTGCCGAGCGCCGAGGGTGGGAAGTCGAGCAGCACGAAGGTGCCGGCCTCGGCGGCCAGCGGTGGCCCGGCGGCCAGCGGCAGCACCCGGATGGTGATGTTGTGCCGCTCGCCGACGGCCAGCAGGTGCCGGAGCTGGTCGGCCATCACCGACCGGCCCGGCACCGGGCGGCGCAGCACCGCCTCGCTGAGGATCACCGTCAGCGTGGGGGCCGGTGGGAGCCGTCGGGCCAGCAGCCCCTGCCGCTGGATGCGGAGGCTGACGATCTTCCTTCGCTCCTCCTCGCCCAGTTCGGGCCGGTTGTGCTGGAAGAGCGCGGTGGCGTAGCCGGGAGTCTGCAACAGCCCCGGCACCAGCTCGGCGTTGTAGTAGCGGATGCTGCTGGCGACGTTCTCCAGGCCGACATAGAGCGAGAACCAGGCCGGCACGGCGCTCCCATGGGCGTGCCACCACCCCTCGGCCCGGCTCACCTCGGCCAGCCCCAGCAGCACGCTCGTCTGGTCGGGGGTGGCCTGGTAAAGCTCGCAGAGCACCCGGACGTCCGGCATCTTGGCCGACGTGAGGCCCCGCTCGATGCGCCAGAGCTTCTGTCGTGAGCAGTCCAGCTCCCCGGCCGCTGCTTCGATGCTCAGCCGGGCGTCCTCCCGCAACTGGGTGAGCAGCCTGCCGAGCTGCCGTCGCGGCACGGTCGAACTGTTTGTTTCACACACCGTGCAACACCTTTCCGTCCGGAATGAAACAACGGTTCGCCGCCGATGCAACATCAGAGAGAACGCATACCGGTGACGTCAGGAAAATGGCGATATCGATGCGCTGATGCTAATCACGCAAGCGGTTGGTGTGCAAGGGGTGACACCCGGTGATATCGGTGTTGGTTCCAGGTTGCCGGTCCCGACCGCGCCCCGCCCCGCCGCCCTCGGCAGGCTGCCCAACCAGCCCGAGGTGGGATCGCACGTGCGCCTTGAGGTGTTCCGGGGGCGGTCGGCGCTGCCGCCGAGGACCTGCGCACCCGCCACAGAGCACTGCCGGTTCCCTGTCGCCGGGCTGGCCTGAGCCGCCCCCATTGAACAACCCTCTCGGGTCGTGCGCGGAATTCGGGGAAGAGTTGCGCCATGTCGCCGAAATAGCGGTATCCCCGGGCGTGGATACCGCTATTCCAGTCACATTGAGTTGATCGTGCGCCGCGTCCCGGCCGCAAGCGCCCTGTCCCGGTCGGCCGATTCGGTGGATAAGGCCGCACGATGTGGCCGATATAGCGGTATCCAGCCCGTTCGGATACCGCTATATCGGCCACATTGAGTTGATCATGCGCTGGCCGCGCGGCGAACCACGCGGCGGGCCGGGGTTAGATGCCGAGGGCGGTGGCGATCTCGGCGCGCAGGGTGGTGAGCGCCGCCGCCGCCCGGGTCCGGGCCGCCGGCACGTCCCCCTCCGCGACCGGCTCCACCACTTCCAGGTACGCCTTGAGCTTCGGCTCGGTGCCCGAGGGACGGATCACCACCCGGGCGGCGGCGGTCCGCAGGATCACCACGTCGGCGTCGGGCAGCAGATCCCGCGCTTCGGTGACCGGCGCGCCGAGCAGCGTGGTCGGGGTGGCCGCCCGGACCCGGGCCATCGCGTCGGCGATGATCCGCAGGTCGTCCACCCGGACCGACAACTGGTCGGTGTGGTGCACGCCGAACTCGGCGGCCAGCTCGTCCAGCCGGTCGGTCAGGGTGCGCCCCTGCGCCTTCAGCCCGGCGGCCAGCTCGGCGACGGTCAGCGCGGCGGTGATGCCGTCCTTGTCGCGTACGTGGTCGGGGGCCACGCAGTAGCCGAGCGCCTCCTCGTAGCCGTACGCCAGCGGCGGCGTCCCACCCCCGGCCCGGACGATCCACTTGAACCCGGTCAACGTCTCGTCGTACGCCCGGCCCCGGGCCGTACACATCGCCCGGAGCAGGGACGACGACACGATCGTGGTCGCGTACAGGCCGTCGACGCCGCGCCGCATCAGGTGGTCGGCGAGCAGCACCCCCACCTCGTCCCCGCGCAGCATCCGCCACCCCGTCCCGGTGCCGGCCGGCTCGCGGACCACCACCGCGCAGCGGTCGGCGTCCGGGTCGTTGGCGATCGCCAGGTCGGCGTCGGTGGCGTCGGCGAGGGCGACCAACCGGTCCACCGCGCCGGGCTCCTCCGGGTTGGGGAAGCTGACGGTGGGGAAGGCCGGGTCCGGCTCCGCCTGATCAGGCACCACCCCCGGGGTCGGGAAACCCGCCCGGGCGAAGGCCGCCGTCAGCACCGCCGCCCCCACCCCGTGCAGCGGGGTGTACGCGACCCGGAGGTCACGCGGTCCACCCGGGGCGATCACCGCGACGGCCCGCTCCACGTACGCGGCGACCAGGTCGTCGCCGAGCACCTGGCCGGGCGGGCCCAGCGGCACCTGGGCCAGCGGGCCGACCGCCCGGATGGCCGCCTCGATGCCGGCGTCGGCCGGCGGCACGATCTGCGCCCCCGCGCCGAGCGCCCCACCGAGCTGGGCACCCAGGTAGACCTTGTAGCCGTTGTCCTGCGGCGGGTTGTGGCTGGCCGTGACCATTACCCCGGCCACCCCGCCCAGCTTGCGCACCGCGAAGGCCAGCACGGGGGTGGGCAGCGGCCGGGGCAGCAGCAGCGCCGGCCGGCCCGCGCCGGTGGCGACCCGGGCGGTGCGCTCGGCGAACTCCCGGGAACCGTGCCGGGCGTCGTACCCGATGACCAGCGGACCCTCGCCGCCCTCGGCGGCGAGCCAGCCGACCAGCCCGGCCGCCGCCCGGGTGACCACCGCGAGGTTCATGCCGTTCGGCCCGGCGCGCAGCGGGCCGCGCAGCCCGGCCGTGCCGAAGGTCAACGGGCCGGCGAACCGGTCGGCCAGCTCCGGCGCGCTGGCCGGCAGCCGGTCGAGCACGGCCCGCAGCTCGTCCCGGCTGGCCGGGTCGGGGTCGTCGTCGAGCCAGCGTCGGGCCTGGTCGCGCATCCGGTCGAGGTCAGTGCTTTCCGCCGCCATGCCCCTTGATAGCACGGCGGCGGATCACCACGTCCGGTCGACCCGGATCACCCCGCCGGGCGGGCCGGACCGGCCCGCCGCGCGAGCCGGCTCAGCTCGCCCCGGTGAGCTGGAACGACTTGACCATCTCGTCAAAGATCGGCTTGCTCTCGGCGAACTTGGCGTCGTTGGCGGTGAGATAGAACGAGTAGACCTTCCCCTCGTGCACCACCCCACGCCACACCCCGTGCCGCTTGTCGCCGCCCTCGCCGCAGGTGTACTCGAACTCGGCGGCCGACTTGCCCGCCAGGTCCTTCTCGCCCATCGCCAACTGCTCGTAGGGCTTGGCGCAGGAACTCGTCCGCTTGCGGAGTCCGTCCGCCGCCACCTCGACCCAGCGGCTCGATGAGCCGCCGAACTTCTCGGTGAGGATGCGCACCTTGCGGCCCTTGTCCTGCGGGTCGACGTAGTCGATGTAGACCCCGCCGGTCGCCCGCTGCCAGCCCTTCGGCACGTTCACCCGGATGCCCCGGGCGCTGTGCTCCTGCATCGGCGGCAGCGCACCGCCATCGGCGGCGGGGGCGCTCGGGCCGGCCTGCGGGGGCGGGGTCGGCTCCGGATCGCCGCCGCTGAACAGCGCCACCGCGCCGATCAGCAGCACCACGGCCACGCCGCCGGCCGCCGCGAGCTGGAGCTTGCGCGGCCAGCCCTTCACCGTGCCGACCAGACGACCGCCGGCACCCTTCGCCCGGCCGAGCGGGCCACCGTCGGCCCCGCCCGGCGGCGGGGGCGGCGACGTCCACGACTGGCCGGTGCCGGGGATGGACCACTGCCCGCCGTACACCGCCTGGGTCGGCTCGGCGTTGCCGCCGTAGATGGCCTGGGTCGGCTCCGCCGTCCCGTAACCGGACCGGCCTGCGTCCGCCCCGATGCGCTGGGTGGCGTCCGGGTGGCCGCCGATGCGCTGGGTGGCGTCGGCGGTGCCGCCACCGATGCGCTGGGTGGCCTCCGGGGTGCCCGGGGTGATCCGTTGGGTGGCGTCCGGGGTGATCCGCTGGGTGGCCTCGGTCCGGCCGTACGTCCCGGCGGTCGGGCCGGTCGGCAGCGTGCCGGCCGTGGGCCCGGTCGGTGCCGGCATCGCGCCGGTCGGGGTGTGCAGCGGGCCGGCGAGCGCGTCGGCGCTGGTGTCGTCGAGGGCGGCGGCGGAGGTCACCGCCGGCTTGGGCCGTTCGCCCCGGCGCAGCTTGGCCAGCCGGTCGGTCAGCGACTCACCGGCGGCCAGCATCGCCCGGCCGCCGATCTGCCCGCTCGGCTTCGGCTCGGCCGGCGGCGCGGCGATGGCCGGCGGCCCCGACGGGCGCTGCACCGGCACCACCGAGTACGGGTCGGTGATCGAGTTGACCGCCGTCGCGGTGCTGGTCAGCGGGCCAGCGAGCAGTTCACGCAGCATCGCCCGCGCGGTGTGCACGTCGAGCCGGCGGGCCGGGTCCTTCTCCAGCAGGCCCATCAGCACCCGGGTCAGCGGGCCGCTGCGCTGCGGGGTGGCCGGCGGGTCCTCGACGACCGCGTGCATGGTCTCGATCGGGTCGCCCTTGTCGAACGGGGGACGCCCCTCGACCGCGGTGTAGAGGGTCACGCCGAGCGAGAACAGGTCGCTGGGCGGGCCGAAATCCTGCCCCATGGCGCGCTCGGGGGAGATGAAGTGCGGCGAGCCCAGCACCATCCCGGGGGTGGTGAGCTGGACGTCGGTGGGCATCCGGGCCACCCCGAAGTCGGTGAGCACGCAGCGGCCGTCGGTGCAGATCAGCACGTTCGCCGGCTTGACGTCGCGGTGCAGCACCCCGTTGGCGTGCGCCACCTCCAGCGCGCCGAGCAGCGCGATGCCGATCTTGGCGACCGCGCGGCCGGCCACCGGGCCGTCCTCGATCACCATGTCGGCGAGGCTGCGGGCGTCCAGCAGCTCCATCACGATCCACGGCCGGCCACCCTCGGTGACCACGTCGTACACCTGGACCACGGCCGGGTGCTGGATCGCGGCGGCGGCGCGCGCCTCGCGCAGCGTGCGTTCGTACATCGCGTCCCGGTCGCTGGGGGCCAGCCCCGGCGGCAGGACGACCTCCTTGACCGCCACGTCACGTCGCAGCAGGGTGTCTGTCGCGCGCCAGACCGTGCCCATGCCGCCGTTGCCCACCGAGGAGCGCAACTCGTACCGGCCGCCGATGGTGGTGCCGGGTGCTGCGCGTCCGTTGGGAGGACTCACTGGTCCGCCGCTCCACGTCGGGATCTGAGTCACAGGAAAAGCCACCGGGAAAGTCGAGGGGGCTGGGACACAACGTCTCTATCTTGCTGGTTCCGACGCCCGATGCGAAACCCGACGCGGCGGACCTTTGTGCTATCCGACCGTACCCACCGCCGGGCCGAACGGTGTGTACCTGGCCGTTCACCTCCCGTCGACCGATGCCGAACCGAGATGTGCGCCATCCCTCACCCCACCGACGGCCCCGCGCGTCCTACCATCCGTGGATGAGTGAAGCGCGGGCGAGTGAGTCGGGGTTCCCCATCAAGGGTGTGTACACGGCCGCGGACCTCCCCCCGGAGCTGGACTCCCGCCTGGGCGAGCCGGGTCGTTACCCGTACGCCCGGGGGGTCTACCCGACGATGTACACCTCCCGGCCGTGGACCATGCGGCAGTACGCCGGCTTCGGCACCGCCACCGAGTCCAACGCGCGCTACCACCAGCTGCTGAAGGCCGGCACGATGGGCCTGTCGGTCGCCTTCGACCTGCCCACCCAGATGGGGTACGACTCCGACGACGCCATCGCGCACGGCGAGGTGGGCAAGGTCGGGGTGGCGATCGACTCCATCGAGGACATGCGGCTGCTCTTCGACGGCATCCCGCTGGACAAGGTCTCCACCTCGATGACCATCAACGCGCCCGGCTCGGTGCTGCTGCTGCTCTACCAGCTCGTCGCCGAGGAGAACGGCCTGTCCGGCTCGGCGCTCAACGGCACCATCCAGAACGACATCCTCAAGGAGTACATCGCCCGGGGGACGTACATCTTCCCGCCGAAGCCGTCGCTGCGGCTGGTCGCCGACACCTTCGCGTACTGCCGCAAGGAGGTGCCGAAGTGGAACACCATCTCCATCTCCGGCTACCACATGGCCGAGGCCGGTGCGACGCCCGCGCAGGAGATCGCGTTCACCCTGGCCAACGGGGTGGAGTACGTCCGGGCCGCGCTGGCCGCCGGGCTGGCGGTGGACGACTTCGCCCCCCGGCTGTCGTTCTTCTTCGTGGCCCGCACGACCCTGCTGGAGGAGGTCGCGAAGTTCCGGGCCGCCCGGCGGATCTGGGCCCGGCTGCTGCGCGACGACTTCGGCGCGAAGGACCCGAAGTCGATGATGCTGCGGTTCCACACCCAGACGGCGGGGGTGCAGCTCACCGCCCAGCAGCCCGAGGTGAACCTGGTCCGGGTGGCGGTCCAGGGGCTCGCCGCGGTGCTCGGCGGCACCCAGTCGCTGCACACCAACAGCTTCGACGAGGCGATCGCGCTGCCCACCGAGAAGGCCGCCCGGCTGGCGCTGCGTACCCAGCAGGTGCTGGCCTACGAGACGGACCTGACCGCCACCGTCGACCCGTTCGCCGGGTCGTACGTGGTGGAGGCGATGACCGCCGAGATCGAGACGGCGGTCAACGACCTGATGGACCGGGTCTTCGACCACGGTTCGGCGGTGGACGCGATCGAGGCCGGGTTCCAGAAGCGGGAGATCGAGCAGTCGGCGTACCGGTTCGCCCAGCAGATCGACGCGGGGGAGCGGGTGGTGGTGGGGCTGAACCGCTTCCAGATCGACACCGAGGAGCCGTACGAGCCGCTGCGGGTGGACCCGACGATCGAGGCGACCCAGGCGGAGCGGCTGGCCCGGCTGCGGGCCGAGCGGGACGGCGCGGCGGTCGAACGGGCCCTGGCCGAGCTGCGGGCCGCCGCCGAGGGCGACGAGAACGTGCTCTACCCGATGAAGGAGGCGCTGCGGGCCCGCGCCACGGTGGGTGAGGTCTGCGGCACGCTGCGCCAGGTCTGGGGGACGTACCGCCCGAGCGACCGCTTCTGATCTTCGGGCCGACCGCTGCGGTCCCGGTCGGCGCACCGCCCGCGACCCGGCGGGCGGGCCGACCCGCGACGCTGACCCTCACGGCGACCCTCCGTCGCTGATCCGCGCGGCGACCTCCGCCGGCAGTCCGTTGCCGGCAGGGGTCGCCGTCGTCGTCCGGTCGGGGCCGCTAGGGGTCGCCAGGCGACGTATGCGGGGCTACCGTCGGTGACAACCTGGCGGTGGTGTGCCGGTCGGGTCGCCCGGGTGGTGGGCGGCCCGCGTGGCCGGGGCGTGCGGTGCGGGGTTCGTGGGTAAACCCGAGCGGGTGAACGGGACGGACAGCATGTCCGGGCGGGCCCGGAGACGCCGTGTCACCGTCGGAAACCGGTTGATCACCCGGCGGCGTCGGCTAATTGTCGGACCGGCGGCCAACCGGGGCGACCAATGCGACAATTCGGATACGACGGCCCCGGATCGATGCCGATTTCGCGACCGCCCAATCGGTTACGCGTTGTAGGAGGTGGGGGGCAGATGACGGCGTTCGACCGCGATCTACCTGCTGTCCCGCAGATATTCGAGCCCTCCCACCAGGGCTTACGTGACGCTGTGCGCTCTGATCGCTACCGTAACGAGGTTGCGCAGCGTCACCATCGGAGGTCTAGGCTGTCTGCTGTCCTCCCCGAAGATCCATCCATTTCTAGTGATCGAGAATTCGACGTGACGAGTGCGTTGACGCTGCCGAACGGCAGCCAGCTGGCGTCGTCCTGGCCGGAGGCGCCGTCCGGGTCCCAGCCCCTGCCCCACGATCTGGATCACCTGCTCGCGCTGCGGGTACCCGGTCTGATCGCCACCCGCCGCCACCTCCACTCCCACCCGGAACTGTCCGGGGAGGAGTTCGAGACGGCGGCGCTGATCGCCCGGGAACTCACCCTCGCCGGGTTGCACCCCCGACTGCTGCCCAAGGGCAACGGGGTGATCTGCGACATCGACGGGCGGCCGGACGGCCCGGTCGTCGCGCTCCGCGCCGACATCGACGCGTTGCCGCTGACCGACCCCAAGGAGGTCCCCTACCGGTCCACCGTGGAGGGGGTCTGCCACGCCTGCGGCCACGACGTGCACACCGCGGTGCTGCTCGGCGTCGGCATGCTGCTGGCCCAGCTCGCCGACGCCGGCCAGCTCGACGGCCGGGTCCGGCTCATCTTCCAGCCGGCCGAGGAGATCCTGCCCTGCGGCTCGCTGGAGGTCATCGAGGCCGGTGGCCTGGAGGACGTCGTCCAGATCTTCGCCCTGCACTGCGACCCCAACCAGCCGGTGGGGAAGGTGGGGCTGCGGGTCGGTCCGATCACCGCGGCGGCGGACAACGTCACCGTGAAGCTCACCGGGCCCGGCGGGCACACCGCCCGCCCGCACCTGACCGTCGACCTGGTCGACGCGCTCGGCCGCCTGGTCACCGAGGTTCCGGCCCTGGTCAACCGCCGGGTGCCGGCCAACAGCGGGCTGCTGCTGGTGTTCGGCCACGCCTCGGCCGGCACCCGGTACAACGTCATCCCGTCCGAGGCGTGCGCGGCCGGCACCCTGCGGGTGATGGACCGCGACACCTGGGAGCGGGCCCCCCAGATCGTCGCTCAGGTCGTCCGGGACGTCATCGCGCCCACCGGCGCCACCGTCGACCTGGAATACCTGCGGGGCCGGCCGCCGGTCAGCAACGACGCCCGCGCCATCGGCATCCTCACCGCCGCCACCGCCGCCGCGCTCGGCCCGGAGGGGATCGCGGAGACCCCGCAGAGCATGGGCGGCGAGGACTTCTCCTGGTACCTCGAACACGTTCCCGGCGCGCTGGCCCGGCTCGGCGTCGGCCGGGTCGGCGGCCCCACCGTCGACCTGCACCGCGCGTCGTTCGACGTCGACGAGCGGGCCATCCCGGTCGGGGTACGGCTCATGGTGCAGACCGCGTTGCGGGCACTGGCGGCGGTCCGCTAGGCACCGGCGGGTGGCCCCCGCCGCCCGGTCCCACCGGCGGCGCGGGCCGCCGCTGGCGGCGTCGCCGACGCAACAGCACCACGGCCGCCGTCACGGGCACCCCGATGAGCAGCAGCCAGGGCAGCAACGCCCCGAGCACGGTGAGCAGCACGCCCATCGAGGCGAGGAAGACGGTCCAGCCGCCGCGCAGGCCCACCATGAAGCCGGTCCGGTCCTTCTCCTGCCCGTCGTCGGCCGTCGAGGCGTCCCGGCCGACGAAGGTCACCGTGATCGTGGAGAGCGCGGTCAGGTCGGCCAGCCGACGCTTCTTCGCCTCCAGCGAGGCCAGATCCGCCTCCCGGCGGCTCACCTCGTTCTCCAGCGAGACCAGCTCGGGCACCGTGTCGGCCCGCGCCAGCAGCCGGCGGGCGCTGTCCACCCGGGCCCGCTGGGTGGTGATCCGGGCGTCCAGGTCGACGGTCTCCTCGGTGACGTCCTGGGTACGGATCTCGCGGCGCTGCTGCCGCCCGTAGGTGGCCAACTCGTCGACGAGCGCGGTGAACTTCGCCGCCGGCACCCGCAGCTCCAGTTCCGCCTGCGCGGACGCCGAGACGCTGCGCCGCTGGTCCCCACCGACGAACCCGCCGGTGGCGGTGACCGCCTCCACCGCCCGCCGGGCCGCCGCCTCCACGTCGTCGACCTGCACCCGCATCGTTCCGGTGTAGATGATTGCCCGCTGGTCGACGCGCAGGTCCGGGGCACCCGTACCGGCCTGTCCCGCCGCCGCGTCCCGGTCCGGTGCCGCGCCGCCCGGCGCCCCCTGCACCGGTGCCTTCTCGGCCGGCGCGGAGCCGGCCGAATCGCTGCCCCGGTCATTCGCCCCGCACCCGGCCAGCAGCAGCGCCGCCAGCCCCATCGCCGCCAGGGCCCGCGCCCCGGTTCTCGCCGTCCTCAGTGTCATCCCCGCTCCCGTCGTCGTCCGTCCCCCGGTTCCGGGGCGATAGCTCGGACGCGGCGCGCAGCCGCCCCGGTTCCGGCAGACTGCGCTGAGGACATCACGATTCGATATTCGAGGAGTCACGATGCGGCTCACCAAGTACACGCACTCCTGCCTCCGCATCGAACGCGACGGGGCGGTGCTGGTCGTCGACCCCGGCGTGTTCAGCGAGGCGGCGGCGCTGGACGGGGCGGACGCGGTGCTGGTCACCCACGAACATCCCGACCACCTCGACGTGGCCGCGCTCACCCGGCGACTGGACCGGCAACCACTCCCGGTGTACGGGCCGGCCGCGCTCGGCGCGGTGCTCGGCGACGCGGCGCAGGCGCTCACCCCGGTCGCCCCGGGCGACACGTTCACCGCCGCCGGCATCCCGGTCCGCGCCGTCGGCGGCCGGCACGCCGTCATCCACCCCGACATCCCGGTGGTGGAGAACGTCGGCTACCTGTTCGACGACACGGTCTACCACCCCGGCGACGCGCTGCACGTCCCCACCGACGTCGAGGTGCAGACGCTCTTCGCCCCGATCCACGCGCCCTGGTCGAAGTTCTCCGAGGTGGTCGACTTCATCCGGGCGGTCGCCCCACGCCGGGCGTACGCCCTGCACGACGCGCTGCTCAACGACAACGGCTACGGCGTGCTCGACCGGCAGTACACGGCGCTGTCCCGCACCGACTACCAGCGGCTGGAGCCGGGCAGCCGGATCGACGCCTGAACCGTGGCCGTCGACGAGTCCGAGCTGGCCCGGCAGCTCTACCGCACCCCGCCCGACCGGTTCGTCGCCGCCCGGGACGCCGCCGTCGCCGACGCCCGCCGGGCCGGTGACCCGGCCACCGCCCGGCGGATCGCCGGCTGGAAACGGCCCACGGTGGCGGCCTGGCTGGTGAACCTGCTCACCCTGGACCGTCCCGAGCTGGTCGCCGACCTGGGGCCGCTGGCCGAGGCGCTGCGCACCGCCCAGCGCGACCTCAAGGGCCCCCGGCTGCGGGAACTCTCCGCCCGACGGCGGGAACTGGTCGCCGCCCTGGTCACCGAGGTACGCCGGATCGCCGCCGACCTTCCCGACGCGCCGCCGGCCGCCCGGCTGCCGCTGGCCGAGGTCGAGGCCACCCTGCACGCGGCCCTCGCCGACACCGCGGTCGCCGAGCAGGTCCGCACCGGACGGCTGCTGAAGGCGGTGCACCACTCCGGCTTCGGCGAGGTGCCCCGCCCGCAGCTCCGACTGGTCACCGGCGGTGCGGCGGAGCCCGCCGGTGGCGGGGCGGCGGACGTCGTACCGCAGCGGGAGGCCGACCGGGGCGGAGCGCGCCG